>JAYTGH010000418.1:0-4692 GCA_043733645.1 Flavobacterium sp.
TGACAAGTTTAGCATGAAAAATTATTGTGATAATTTTACTAATGCAATTTTATAAATAGGCAATTTTATTATTGTTGTCATTTTTAAGATTTAGCAATATCTTTACAACCTACAAAAGATGGGAAGCATTTACCGAATATACAACAACGATAGTAGATTGATTTTCGTTAGTCATTACCAAACCGATTTAAACAAAGATGAATACACAAGAAGAAATTATAGAAATCAATAAAAAACAAGTTGAATTTTATAATCAGAAAAGCGGTAAAAAGAATTTACCAACAAGAATTTGGTATTATTTCAGAGAGAAAACACTAAAAAAAATACGAAAAGATATTGGTGTTCTAAATGAATCGTATGATATTCACAAAGTTTGGTTTGGTGACTTGTCAGATAAGAAAGTATTGGATTTAGGATGTTATGCCGGTAATTATTGGAGCATGTATTTAGCGGAACACAGCAAAAAATATATAGCCTTAGATTTGAGTGATGTCGCAATTGAAAAGTTGACTAATCGGATTAAACCTTTCCCAAATGCTCAGGCAATTGCAGCGGATTTTCTTTCAGAAGAATTTGCTGAAAAAGATTTTGATATGATTTATGCGTATGGTGTTTTACATCATTTTCAAAACACAGATGTTCTTATCGCTAAACTCAATGAAAAATTGGCTCTGGGCGGAGTAATCATAAGTTATGATCCTTTAGAAACCAGTTTGCCAATAAAAATCATGCGGGTTTTCTATCGACCTTTTCAATCGGATAAAGATTGGGAATGGCCATTTACTAAAAAAACCTATTCTAAATTTGCTAAAGCGTTCAATATTGTTGAGCGTCATGGACTTTTAGGTCAGGCCAAATGGTATTTTGTTATGAACTTTGTGCCATTTATGTCAGAGGAAAAAAGACAAAATCTTGGGAAAAATTGGCATAAAAAAGATTGGGAATTGTCGGCTACATCAGACAGCCATTTGTTTAAATGCATGCATTTAACCATGTTAATGCAAAAAAAATAAATCGGGATGAAATTTGCCATAATAACTCATGTGATTCATGGTAAAGAATTAGGAAACTATTTTGGTTATGAACCTTATGTTCGTGAAATGAACTTATGGATAAAGAATGTTTCCGAAGTTTTAATCGTAGCACCTATAGATTCTACTCCAAAAAACCCTATTCAGGAGTTTTATCAGCATGATAAAATAACATTTGTTCCTGTTACTAACTTTGATATTTCCAGTTTTAAAAACACTTTACATTCTTTGATGGTTATGCCAGGTATAGTTTGGAAAATTTACCGAACTATGAAAAGTGCCGATCACATTCATTTGCGTTGCCCCGGAAATATTGGATTATTGGGCTGCTTGATTCAAATTCTTTTTTCTTCTAAACCCAAAACAGCCAAATATGCAGGGAACTGGGATGCAAAGGCTAAGCAACCATTAACTTATCGTTTACAAAAGTGGATTTTGAGCAATACTTTTTTAACCAAAAACATACAGGTTTTGGTATATGGCGAATGGGAAAATAGCACTAAAAACATCAAACCTTTTTTTACCGCAAGTTATTTTGAAAAGGATAAAATTGATGTGAAACCAAGAAAATTAGAAGGTAAAATTTCATTTCTATTTGTGGGAACACTTTCAAATGGTAAGCAACCTTTATATGCTATCGAATTAATTGAACAATTGCATAAGAATGGCAATAATGTTCAATTAACGCTTTACGGTGAAGGAAATGAAAGGGCTATGCTTGAGAATTATATTTCGGAAAATAAACTCGAAAACTTTGTTTTTCTTAAAGGAAATCAAAACCAAGAAACGATTAAAAGGGCTTACTGTGAAAATCATTTTGTAGTTTTACCCTCATTGAGTGAAGGCTGGCCAAAAGTTGTGGCGGAAGGAATGTTTTGGTGTTGTTTGCCAATAGCTTCGAGAGTTTCATGTGTTTCAAATATGCTTGAAAATGGGGAAAGAGGAATAGTACTCGATTTAAAATTAAACCAAGATGTTCAACATATTGAGCAAATTCTAAAAGATGATAGTTTGTATCAAGATAAAGTAAATAAAGCAATTCAATGGTCAAGACAGTTTACTATGGATGTTTTTGAAGATGAAATTAAATTGCTTTTAAAATCATGAGGATAGTTCAGATTATAGATTCATTAGAAATTGGTGGCGCCGAAAAAATGGCAATCAATTATGCCAATGCACTTTCCGGTAGTATTGATTTTTCGGGTTTGGTTGCTACAAGAGCAGAAGGAAACCTGAAAAGTCAGTTGAGCAATTCGGTTTCTTATCTTTTTCTGAATAAAAAAACTACGTTAGATTTTGGTGCAGTCTTTAGATTGAAAAAATATTGTAAAAAAAACAAGGTCGAATATCTTCAACCACATAGTAGTTCGTATTTTACAGCATTATTAGTTAAGTTTGTTTATCCAAAAGTTAAGATATTATGGCATGACCACAATGGTTTGAGTGAATTTATTAGCTCGGAAAAATCATTTGCCTTGAAAATTGCCTCTTTTTTTTTCAAAGGAATTATTGTGGTAAATTATAAGCTTAAAGATTGGGCAGAAAAAGAGTTGCATTGCAAAAAGGTAATTTATTTGCCTAATTTTACAACTATTGATAACTCAGCAAGAGCTGAAACCCTTTTGAAAGGAGAATCTGGAAAACGAATTTTGTGCCTCGCCAATTTAAGAGATCAAAAAAATCATTTTTTCTTATTAGAAGTTGCTGAAAAATTGAAGAAAACTAATCCTGATTGGACATTTCATTTGGTAGGAAAGGATTTTGAAGATGACTATTCAAAACAGATAAAAGCGTTAATTTTAAATAAGAGTTTGGAAAATAATGTTTTTATATATGGTTCTAAAAATGATATAAATAACATTATAAATCAGTCTGACATTGCTATATTAACCTCAAAATCAGAAGGTTTGCCTGTTGCTTTAATAGAATATGGATTATTCAAAAAACCTGTTGTATCTACAAAAGTTGGAGAAATTCCATTAATTATTAAGAATAATGTCAACGGATTTATTGTCAATGTGAATGATACTGATTTATTTTACCAAAAGTTATTGATGTATATATCGGAAGAAGATTTACGAACTCAAATGGGGAATTCTTTGTATCAAACTATTATTGAAAACCACTCAGAAAAAGGTATTATTGCTAACTATTTAAATTGGGTTTTAAGCCTGTAAATATGAAGGAAAGAAAATATATTATTTTGATTCTTTTGCATGCTTTAATTGGTATTATTCTATACTTATTTAGATCTCTGTCTGTTATATATGCTATTAGTATTCCGGCAATTGGACTTTATTATATAATAAAAAACCAAAATAAAAATAATGAAGTTTTATATGTTGCTGCCTATATAGTCGGGAGTGAAGTTTTTTTGAGGATGACAGGAGGAAGTTTACTCTATGAATCGGCGAAATATGGAGTAATGCTTTTTTTAGCTTTGGGAATGTATTATAGCGGATTTTCAAAAGATGCTATACCCTATTGGCTTTATATACTACTACTTCTACCAGGGGTATTCATAGCTACAGAAACATTGAATTTGGAAACTGATTTGAGAAAGGCAATTGCTTTTAATATTTCTGGTCCGGTTTGTCTTGGCATTGCATCAATATATTGCTATAATCGTAAAATATTACTTTCTCAACTTAGCAATATTTTATTAACATTAGCATTACCAGTTTTTTCAACTACAATTTATTTAATTTTATATACACCAAATTTAAAAGATGTTTTAACAGGAACAGATTCTAATTTAGAGACTTCAGGAGGATTTGGTCCCAATCAGGTAGCTACAGTATTAGGTATTGGGATGTTTGTGTTTTTTTCAAGGTTACTTTTAGAGTCGAAGACAAAATTATTATTTATTGTAAATTTAGTTGTTCTTTTTAATATTACATATAGAGGATTTGTAACGTTTTCCAGAGGAGGTATGATGACAGGTTTTATAATGATAATTTTTTTATTATTATATGTATATTTAAATGTTAAGACTTACAAAAAGTATAAGCTATTAGGTTTTTTTGGTTTTATGACAGTTGCATTATTATTTACATGGATTTACACCTCTAATCAAACAGGCGGATTAATTGATAAACGATATGCAAATCAAGATGCTGCAGGTAGGGTGAAGGAAAGTGATTTATCAGGAAGAGAAGAAATATGGGATAGTGAGATAGATGATTTTCTTGATCATCCAATTTTTGGAATAGGTGTTGCAAAAGCATTAGAAATTAGACAAGAAAAATCTGGTGGAGTAATTATAGCATCTCATAGTGAAGTTTCAAGAACAATAGCAGAACATGGCATGATGGGTATAATTGCTTTATTAATAGTGCTTTTTACGCCAATTTTTTTATATTTAGATAATAAACAGAATATTTATATGTTTTCGCTATTACTATTTTGGTTGCTTACAATTAATCATGCCGCAATGCGAATAGCTGCACCAGCTTTTGTATATTCGTTATCATTATTAAAAGTATATATGGATGAAGAGCCTTCTTTACATAGGGAATAAATTATCCGATCATGGTTATACTTTGACTTCTATTGAAACTTTAGGTACGTTTTTGGAAGCAGAAGGTTTTCATGTATACTATGCTTCGTCCAAAAAAAATAAGGTTTGGCGAATGCTTGAGATGATAATTAAAACAGTTAA
>JAYTGH010000419.1:0-1552 GCA_043733645.1 Flavobacterium sp.
AAACGGAATCTTTGGCGCGGTGCAAAGTGACGGTAACATACTCTAAAGGCTGTCCCGATTGGTCAATAATGCGACCTAAAATTGTTCCTTGAGCAAATAGGTGAAGTGCCAATAGGCTGAGGGCGATAAAAGTGCAAAGTTTTTTCATGACAAAAATTGGGTGATTAATTTAAAAATATGGCTTTAAAATTTTGCTTTTTTAGTAATCAATAGACAGTTGAAAAGGGTAATACCACTATTTTCATGGGCAATTGGTAATTTGTAATGGGTAATGTTTTCATTTAGTTGATGTGTAAAGTTTGATGGTTTTTTATAGGATTAGGTTACATTTCTTAAATTTTAACTGATTAATGAATGATTTTAAAAGACTAATGCTTTGGTTTTTTCGATAAAAAAATGCTAATTCAACAAGCAATATTCTATCAAAATGAGGATTGGGTTTATCAAATAGCCTTTCATAGTTTTTATTTTTAAAGATGATGAAAATTGTATTTTCAGTTATATTTAATGCAAAGTTAACTTTAATGGAAGGTATTATGCAATACATGGTACTTGGTTATTCGATTAGTGCTATTTAATTGACTACAAAGGCGTCAGTTTTTTAGATAAATATGAGTAAGTTTTTTTTAATCGTACTCAAAGTAGCTAATATGTTTAGCTATATTTGCCTTTCCCTTTTCTCCTTTCAACACCTTATAATTCTCTATTTTTTCAAAAAAAAGACTATATTTGTTCAAAAAAGAAAAGATATGATATTAGATATTCCAGACAGCATTTTCGCAACAACCCCTCAGTATTCGCCGAGTGAATTGAAAATTGATATAGCTCTATGGCTATATGAAAGGAAAAAACTCGCGCTCCCACGTGCTGCACGTTTGTCAGGTTTAAGTATTATAGAGTTCAACAAAGTTCTAAGCGAAAGAGGTATTGGTATTCACTATTCTGAAAACGACCTTGAAAACGATATTCAAACCCTGAAAAAACTTTTCGGCGACAAATGATTATTATTAGTGATACGTCTCCCATTATCAACTTGGCTATTATTGGTGAACTTCGACTTATAAAAGCCATTTTCAACAAAGTCATTATTCCTCATGCCGTTTACCACGAGATTGTGATTGCTGGAGCAGGTTTACCTGGCTCGATAGATATTCAAAATGCCGATTGGGTGGAGGTAAAACAATGTACTGATTTAACATTACTCAATCAATTAAGAAATAGTTTACATTATGGCGAAGCCGAAGGAATAACATTGGCTTTGGAAACAAATGCAGAGTTACTATTGATTGATGAAGATGATGGAAGAACGGTTGCATTAGCATATGGCTTGACTGTTACCGGAACACTTGGTATTATCTTACGCGCTAAGTCCCAGGGTTTGATACCTTTTGTCAAACCATTAATGGATTCTCTTATCCAAAATGCTCGCTTCTTTGTAAGTAATCATCTTTATCAAAGAATCCTTTCACTTGCAGGTGAATAAATACTCTATCAATTCCATTATTTTGAAATAAAATACTGAGGGGTCATTTTTTTTACAAAATTTTCATCT
>JAYTGH010000420.1:0-4673 GCA_043733645.1 Flavobacterium sp.
TACTCTTTTTCCGGCTAACATTAAGTCAGTTGCTCTACGAACAGCATCAACAGCCGATTCTTTACAACCGTATTTGTTGTCAAATTTCGATTTAGTAACCGAATCATTAACGTTAATTGCAGGCATTGGTAATGTTCCTGCTTTTACTCTTTCGTAAAGTCTGTGAACACCAGTTGTAGTCTCTTCAGATAATCCTTTGATTCCGGCAACCAATTCAGGGAAACGGTCAATAACCATATTGGTTAAATCTCCACCATCATCCAAAATCATGTTCAATGGCTTTCTGTCTTCACCAAAGAATAAAGTTTGCTCAATACACCAGTCAAACGATTCTTCATCTAAACCTTTCCAAGCATAAACTTGAATTCCGGCAGCAGCAATAGCAGCAGCAGCCTGATCCTGAGTAGAGAAAATGTTACAAGATGACCAGGTAACTTCAGCTCCAAGAGCAATTAATGTTTCAATAAGAACAGCCGTTTGAATTGTCATGTGAAGACAACCAGCAATACGAGCTCCTTTTAAAGGTTGTTCGTTTTTGTATTCCGCTCTAAGCGCCATTAATCCCGGCATCTCAGCTTCTGCCAATTCAATTTCTTTTCTTCCCCAAGCTGCAAGCGAAATATCTTTCACTTTAAAAGCTACATAAGGTAATGTTTGTGTACTCATCTATTATGTATATTTGTTTTTTTAATTTCGGTGCAAAACTACAACATAGGTTAGAATTAAAAAAGCGTTTTCTGTTTTTTTATGAATTGTTGAAGCACTTAATTTTCTGAAATACAAACAGATAATTTAAAACTCGAATGCCTCTACTAAAAATCATAGCCTTAAATGATTACACGCAATTGTTGGTTTGGAAAATAACCGAAACATTTGACGAGCTGTTTAGTAGTGTAAACCTGAAAGAAGGTTCGTTGAAGCGATTACAGGGAATGAAGGCAGAAAGTCACCAAAAAGGGTTTTTAGCGGTCAGAAGATTATTGATGGAAGCAGGTTATACCGATTTTGATTTGCATTATGATGAGTTTGGCAAACCGCATTTGCGAGAAGAGGATATAGGCAATAGGCAAGAGGCAATAGGGAAGTCCATTACAAAGAACATTTCCATATCGCATTCGAATGACTTTTCGGTTATCGTGCTGAGTGATGTTAATATTGGTGCCGATTTGGAAATCCTAAAAGATAAAACCCTAAAACTAGCACCACGTTTTATGGATGTTTCGCATTTAGAAAACCTTTCTAAGGAAGACGAACTCATAAAAGCAACTGTGGTTTGGGGCGTAAAGGAATCAGTTTTCAAAATCAAAAATGAAGTTGGAATTAGCTTTAAGGATCATATTTTTGAAGATGATTTTAATTTGGCAGATAAAAAATGTGGAGTCGAATTACGCTTTAATAACAAAATCGAACGCTTTGATATTGTATTCGACTTTATAGAAAACTATGTTTTTGTTTGTGCTTTTAGCTACGCTCCGTTCGGCTCCGCCTCGGGTCAAAAACAATCAAGATGAAAAAAATCCCAATACTATTATTTCTTGTAGCTTCCTTAATTTGCTGCAAAAAAGCAGAAGAGGAGCAAGTAGTGCTGCACGAAAGCGATAAAACAGTATCGCAGGAAAGCACTATAGAACTACAATCATTCAAGGATTTCCCTAAAGAAATTGATGGTGCAGGCTGTTTCTTTTCTGTGGATAAAAAGAATTTAGAAAACGAGAAATATATTTATGTGGATAATCTTGACAGTATCTGCTTTATAAAAGTAAAGGGTAATTTCATCAGGCTTCAATTAGTTGAAAAGACAGTCGATTCCACGTTTAAACACTACTCCCAAAAATTCAAAAATGATGAGTTCGAATTGTCCATCAATTTCAAAGAAACTGGAGAAGATGATGATGAATCAGCCATTATTAAAGGCTCAATGTCTGTAAAACATAAGAACGAACCTGAAGTAAAGCAGGACTTGTATGGCGTTTGTGGCTGTTAGTTTTAAATAACCAGCATATTCATTGCAATTGCCAATATACTAAGCACCACGCTGAAAATTGTCATATTGAAAACCGTTTTTGGTGTTAGCTGCGCCAAAATCCCTACGTTCACCAACGTACAAGTAAGGACAACCATTCCCAACTGAATCATTTGTGGTAGTGCGTTTCCGTTTTCAAGAATATACATTGCTGCAATTCCACCTAAACAACTTTGACCAATAATAACTAAGGCTGCGAAACCTACATAACTTTGCTGAAAATCTCCGAGTGTTTTTTGATATAGTGTCATGATATAGTGATTTTATAGTACAAATTTACCTCGCCAATTTTCCATAAAATATGATATAAATCATATTTTGGAAAGTTTTCTGGATTTTAAAAAAGACTTACATTTACAAACATTAAAACAAACACAACGCCCATGTTGTATGACCAAATTTTATCGGCCAAAAAAGCAAACCAAAAACTGTTAGCTATTTTAATCGATCCGGATAAAGTAGCTTTAGAAAACATTTCGGTTTTGGCAGAAAAGATAAAGCAGTCTCCGGCAACACATATTTTTGTGGGCGGAAGTTCGTTTGATGGTAATCATTTGGATGAAATCATTATCAGATTAAAATCAGAAATCAAACTACCAATAGTACTTTTCCCAGGAAACCCATCGCAGATTTCGGCAGAAGCTGATGGGATTTTGTTCCTGATATTACTTTCTGGAAGGAATCCTGATTATTTGGTAGAGCATCAAATTAATGCAGTTCCTATTTTAGAAAAAACCAATTTAGAAATCATTTCTACGGGATACATTTTGATAGAAAGTGGAAGCGAAACTGCTGTTGAACGCATAAGCAAAACCAAACCTTTATCAAAAACCAATGCAGAATATATAGCTCAAACCGCAAAAGCGGGCGAATTAATCGGTAACAAAATAGTCTATCTCGAAGCTGGAAGCGGCGCATTAAATGCGGTTCCGCATCAAATCATAAAAGAAGTTTTAAATAGAATTTCGGTTCCATTAATTGTTGGAGGAGGTATTCGTTCCAAAAAACAAATCGACGAAGCTTATGCCGCTGGAGCAGATGTAATTGTTATCGGAACAGCGTTTGAAAATGACCTAAACTTTTTTGACTAATGTTTGATTTTCTGTTTGACCAATATAAAGATGCTTCTACAACCCAAATTGTTTTGGAGTTCTTGGCATTCGTATTTGGGATTGCGAGTGTTTTTTACGCCAAAAAAGAAAACATTCTAGTGTATCCAACCGGATTGATTGCCACTGTTATAACGGTTTATTTGTTATATCAAGCTAAATATTTTGGTGATATGACCATGAATGTTTATTATTCTATCATGAGTATATATGGTTGGTATAAGTGGATGTCAAAATCAAATGAACCCGATTTGGAAATAACCCGGACCAGCTTGAAAGAGAAAGTCATAGGCGTTATACTGTTTATCGCAACTGCCTTTATCACCTATTTGGTTTACAAGTTTTTCGATTACAAACTTGAAATTCCTAATTATATTGATATTTTTACATCCGGTCTTTTTTTCACGGCAATGTGGTATATGGCTTTGAAGAAAATTGAAAACTGGACCTTGTGGATTATTGGAGATTGTATAGTTGTCCCACTGTTCGCCTATAGAGGATTGGGAATGCTTTCATTACAATATTTAATCTTCACAATTGTAGCAATTATGGCTTATTTAGAATGGAAGAAAACTTTACAACAAAAGATAGTTTAGCAAAGCAACACGGTTTTACGGCAGCAGATTTTGAACAAATCAAAGCCTTAGGTATTTCTTTGGATAAAATCGAAGGCGAACTTTTGTTGTTTCAATTGGGAATTCCAAAGATTTCGCTCGAAAGGCCAGCAACCATAAATGATGGAATTGTAAAATTATCAAATGAAGAATTTCAAAAATATGCCGATTCTTTTGACGCAAAAAAGAATGAACTAAAGCTCAAAAAATTTGTTCCTGCTTCCGGCGCAGCAAGTAGAATGTTTAAGTTTTTAAACGAATTTCTAAATGATTTTGACTATGAAAACGAAACCATAAATGCTTACATCAACAGAAAAAAAGACAAAAATCTGCCTATTTTTCTTGCGGGAATTGAAAAGTTTCCATTCTATGAAGAAATAAAAACCAAATTAAAAGAGCTGTACCCAGATTATTATTCTTTGGAAAGTCACGAGAAAAGTTATCGGTTTATTAAATCCATGTTGTCTCCCAAACATTTTGATTTTGCCAATAAACCAAAAGGCGTTTTGGATTTTCACAAATATGAAACAGAAATTGCGACTCCGGTTGAAGAACATTTGAATGAATGTGCTTTTTATGCCAGCTCAAACTCGGTTTCGCATTTGCATTTTACCGTTTCGGATCATCATGAAGATTTATTTCAGACTATAATTAATCGGGTAAAATATAAAGTAGAAGAAAAGTCTAAAACTACACTTCATGTCAGCTATTCCCATCAAGACAAAAGCACCGACACGATTGCGGTTACTCCAAGTAATCAGCCGTTTCGCAATGAAGACGGACAACTTATTTTTCGCCCTGGCGGTCATGGCGCTTTGATTAATAATTTAAATAATCTTGATGCCGATGTAATTTTTATCAAGAATATTGACAATGTAATTCAGAATCATATTCAGGAAATTACGTTATATAAAAAAGGATTGGCAG
>JAYTGH010000421.1:0-1548 GCA_043733645.1 Flavobacterium sp.
AGTTGGTCGTCAAGTTGGAGTTGCTCCAAAGAAAACATATACAGATGCTATTGATGCATTATTGTCATAAATAATTAAAAAATAATTTTAAAAGGCTCAACGAAAGTTGGGCTTTTTTTATGGGAGCACCACATATTCTTTCTTTAGGAATTTTTCACCCGCTATCCGCTATATCTTTTTTTAAATTGAATTGCCACGAGTTTAAACCCGTGGCAATTCAATTTAAAAAAAGGATGCCGCTTCCATCGGGGCTAGATTACGACTTCATTTGTTTTATCGACTTATAAACTTCATAAACCTTCTAAACTTTCTAAACTTTCTTTATATTTGTTTTATGAAGATTGAAGAACAAAAAGAACTCGTTTCTGGTTTTAAACACCTCGAACTGCTTGCCAATCAAGTTGTAGAAGGATTTATTTCGGGGATGCATAAATCACCGTTTCACGGTTTCTCTGCCGAATTTGCCGAGCATAAGGTCTATAATTCAGGTGAAAGCACTAAGCACATTGACTGGAAATTATTTGCCAAAACAGACAGGTTATACACCAAGAAATATGAAGAAGAAACCAATCTTCGTTGTCATTTGATTATCGATAATTCTTCATCAATGTATTATCCAAAGCTGAAAAATGACGAAGCTTTTTACCATAACAAAATTGGTTTTTCGGTTTTAGCTTCGGCAGTTTTGATGAATTTATTGAAAAAACAGCGCGATGCAGTTGGGCTAAGCGTCTATTCTGACACTTTTGAATATTACGCACCAGAAAAAGGAAGCGATCGTCATCACCGAATGATTTTGAATAAACTGGAAGAACTTTTAGAAAAACCTAAAGTTTCAAAAAGTACCGATACGGTCAATTTTTTGCATCAAATTGCGGAAAAAATCCATCGCCGTTCGATGATTATTTTGTTTACCGATATGTTTCAAACGGTCAATAGCGAAGCGCTTTTCAATGCTTTACAACATTTAAAACACAACAAACACAAAGTAGTCGTTTTTCATGTTATCGATAAAAAAACAGAAATCAATTTCAATTTTGATAATGCTCCACGAAAATTCATCGACTTAGAAACAGGGGAAGAAATCAATATTTTTGCTGATACTGTCAAGGATGCCTATGAAGAAAAGGTTACTGATTACTTTAAAACTTTGGCCATGACGTGTGCTCAAAATAGAATTAAGTATGTTCCTGTGGCTGTGGAAGAAAGTTTTGAGAAGATTTTGACTACCTATTTGGTTGAGAAGCAAATGTTTGGTTAGAATTGATTTTACACATTTTATTTTTTAATAAAATAGTTGCAAATTTCAAAAACGATTGTATATTTGCAACCGCAATAACGCAGAGGTTTGGTAGTTCAGTTGGTTAGAATACATGCCTGTCACGCATGGGGTCGCGGGTTCGAGTCCCGTCCAGACCGCGAAATTGGGAAAAGGTTTTCAGAGATGGAGACCTTTTTTGCCCAAAAAAGCAAATGCAATGCATTCGTCATAAAAAGAGCGAGTCATTCAAAATTAGTTGTGTTGTTTGCTACGACTTTGTAACTCGT
>JAYTGH010000422.1:0-4668 GCA_043733645.1 Flavobacterium sp.
TTAATTTGCATAAAAAAGTGTTTTAAAGTTGACCAAATTGGTTTTTTTGATTCAATGATTTGAAAACTTCACTTTTTTTATAGCGAACTTTATTTCCAATGCGATAAGCAGGAATAATATCTTTTTTTGTCCAGTCCCATAAAGTAACTAAACTAACTGAAAGGAGTTTTGCAGTTTCTTCTCTTGTTAATAATGTTTCATTATCGGGATTTTGCAAATTAGTAGCATACCCTTTAAGTGCTTGTGTGATGTCTTTGACGATTTCGTTTTTAAAATCATTAGCGTTTGTGCTTTCGAGTTGCAAGATTTCTTTAACCATAATTTAATTATTTATTTTATTAATTATGGCACAAACTTAATTTAGTCGAATGGGGTTAAAACTATTAGGGTAACCCTGATGGTTACCCTAATAGTTTCTTTATAATTTCATCTGCTTGTTTTCTGTCGCTTAAAAGTTTTTCTGAATTTTCAGAAATTTTTTTTTCAAGCTCAAGATAAATCTTCTTAATGTTGTCTTTATTTTTACCTAATAAATGACTAAGTATTTCGCCTTTTTTTGTTGCACTTATACTGCTCCAGTCTTTTATGTTTATGATTTCCTCAAGTAGAAAAATTTGCAAAGAAGTATCAACTAATCCTGATTTCTGTTTAGTGTTTTTTAGTTTATTAATTTGCTCTTTACAAAAATCTATTTGTGCCTTTATGGTATAATATTTTACCCATATACTTGAAATCTCTTTGGGAACATCTGACATTTCGATATCTGATGTTAAATACTTCTGGATAAAATCAACTTCTCCATTGAGACTTTCAATAATTAATTCCTCCCAATTTTCAAATCCATTAAAATCTTTTATTTCAGCGTAAACAAGATATTCCGGCTCATTCTTAACTTGCGAATATAAATCCTTGTGCTTTTTTTCTAAGTATTTTATTTTTTCAACACTTTCAATTCTACCTTCTAAGTTGGTTAAAATCTTGTTTAAATCAAATTCAGTGTCTGTTGCTACAACTTCTACAAAAAAACGAATAGAAGTATATATTTCTTTTAAAATGTCTTGATTTATATGATACTCTTTTGCTCCTAATGTTATCATAGTATCAAATTCTATTGAATCAGTTCTCACATTGTCAATTAAAATTTCATCTTCAATAAAAACATTGTGCAAAACAAGATTTTCTATATTTGAAAGTTCTAATTCTTCGAGCTTAAATTTCTTTACAAATTTTCTTTTTTCTATTTCTTGGTAATCGAAATTCATTATCGCTAGATTTTTTTGTTTATTTATATTCCAAAAATAAACTTTTAGATTATAATTTTTATGTAAATAAATTTACTAAAGTTTATTTTAGACTAAATTACTTATTTCAAAAAAATAGTAATTGTGAATTAAAAAAAATAAAAGTTTTTTTGAAATTGGGACAACCGTCGGACAATAAGCGAATAAAAAAACCGTAAACACTTATTTATAAGCTGTTTACGGTTTAGTGTTGCGGAGAAAGAGGGATTCGAACCTCTTTTATTTCGCTAGTATTTATAGGCTTTCGCTGTAACTACGACTGATAGGTCACTAAATAGGTCACTATCAAATTGGGATAAAGAACATTAAATTGTATGACCAAATATAAACAATATTATCCTGGTATACAAGGGAAAGTTCATTTTTTGAACTTGTTATTGAACTGGTTTAAATACCTTCTAAAGAATCGCTAGACGTAAATCAATTTAAATTTACCCTACAACATACAACGCGAAACTTCCTCTATCGGAAGACCAGAATATTTACAAAATTCTTCTACAGAAATGTACTGATGATCTTCTTTATTTAGATGCTTCTTTATCTTGATTAAATACAACCTTGCTTGGGTGTATTCCTTCCCCATTATTCGTTGAACGTCTTTCGGGTACATGCACACTCTTCCGCTGCTTTGTCCCATTTGATACTTTAACTATGCCTTTGGTATAGCGTTGCTATACCATTCCTATTTCACAAAGCTATATAATTTCCCGGAATTACCAAGTGCTATTATTGGTGGTTGTAGTCGATTATTTATGGCTCTTTACTATAGCCCTTTGAAATCATATTTGAATGTCTGAACCTTTGATTAAATCATTCGGGATTTAGTTGCAACGATTATCGAAATGAAAGTGAATTGTGAAAATGAGTATTAATCAAAAAGTGTAGAAATTATGGCAAGACAGAAAGGCATAATTAAACTAAAAGGTACTATTGGAGGTATTACCTTTTACAAGACTTCTCAAGACGGGCATCTTGCTCGCGAGAAAGGAGGAATTGAAAAAAGCAGGATTGAAAGCGACCCTGCGTTTCAGAGAACGCGTGAAAACGGTTCTGAATTTGGACGGGCTGGGAAGGCCGGAAAATTACTTAGAACTGCGTTGAGAGCTTTGCTATTAAATTCTGCCGATGGCAGAATGGTAAGTCGACTTACCAAAGAAATGGTTAAAGTTATTCAAGCTGACTTGGTTAGTGAAAGAGGTTTGCGAAATGTGATTGACGGAGAAGCTGAATTGTTATTGGGCTTTGAGTTCAACATCAGAGGTAAGTTAGGGACTAGTCTTTATGCTCCTTACACCAGTGCAATAGACCGTGTTAGTGGTGAAATTACGGTAGATATTCCATCGTTTGTTCCTGTTAACATGATTGCCGCGCCATCCGGGACTACGCATTACAAAATTATTTCTGCTGGTGCAGAAATTGACTTTGAAGCGGAAACCTTTATTGAGCAACATTCGGGTACGGCTATCTTACCGTGGGATGCAGTGGCAACGGTTGCAATTGCACAGACCAATCAGGTTACAGCTGCTAGCACTAAACCACTCTTCCTTGCTTTAGGAATCGAGTTTTACCAAGAAGTTAATGGTCAAATGTACCCGCTTAAAAACGGTGCTTTTAACCCATTATCGATTGCTAAAGTTGACAGCGGTGTGTAATGGTTCTCCTAATTACCAGAACTTATTTCCCTGAAGGAACTAATGGGAATCTTGAATGCGAGGGAAAATTCATTTGCAAAACAATTGAATTGCCTTGGAAAGAAAATCAGAAAAGGGTTTCCTGCATTCCGGAAGGGAAATATTTATTGCAAAAGCGGTACAGCAAGAAGTTTAAATGGCATATAGAAATTGTGAATGTCACTAATCGTGAGTCGATTTTATTTCATCCAGCTAATAATGCTATCAAAGAACTAAATGGGTGTATTGCACCGGTTACAAAGATTTCGGGAGCCGGTTTAGGTCTAATGTCCCGAAAAGCTTTTACAAAGCTTAAAACTATTGTTTACAAAGCTTTGGATCAAAAGCAACGAGTTTTAATCATTATCAAATCTTAATTTTTATTATTATGAAAACAAATTTTTTAAATAAACTGAAACAAGGATTGTTTCTTTTAATTGCCGTTCTAGGAACATTTGTCAGCTATTCACAAGCGACAACAACTACTACCATTGGAGGTAGTAAAACGCCTGACACAGGTGGTTTTATTGATATTGGAGGAAAAGGGTCAAATGAGCCTGTGCTATTTAGCACACTCAGTACCCAAACACAATGTACTTTTGCCATTTATAATGAGCCAGGCGGCGGAAAAGGTACAAGCTCAGATACCGGACAAGTAGATTCTCCCGATGATTGGGATGATATTGATACTGGTGGACGAGGTACAAACACCGGTACTGGTGAATTTGCTCTTGGTGATACCGGAGGGAAAAACTCCACTGGAGGCATAGAGAATACTTGTCCACTCTGCCCTGATACTGGAGGAAACGGAGGAAAAAGTACTACGGGGGAATTAATGATTGCGGACACGGGTGGAAGAGATTCCGGTGGAGGTTTGATAAATCAAGGATCTACTTCTGACATTGGAGGAAGAAACGATACAGGAACAGGTCAGTCACCTATAGCTTTTTGTAGGGAGTTCAATTCGAGTTCTACAAATGTTGCCTATTTTGATTCCAGCGAAGGAGAAAATGAGCCTATTCCGGGATGTATTTTCGATACAGGTGGAAGGAATGGTACCGGTACATCTACAGGTGGTGATTTTTATAAAGTAGAAGACACCCTATCTTCTGATTGGACGGACAACAATGGTTGTGTTCTTAGACCGTTTTTTCCAACAGATTAATTACTCCGATCATGAAACTTGTTACAAGAGCGCAAGCTCCCACACCGAAATTTTTTAAAGTGCTTCGAAATGTTGGTTTGGTTTTGGCAGCTATTGGTGGAACCATCATGGCAGCTCCAATTGCTCTACCAGTTGTTTTGACTTCGGTTGGAGGCTATTTGGTTGTAGCTGGTGGTGTTGCATCGGCAGTAAGCCAATTAACAACAATAAACGACAATGTCAACAAATAACCATACTTTGGTAGGTACTGCTGGTGGAACATTTTTGAGTGTATTGCCCAATATTCAATCAGCTGATGTTGTTAAAACTGTGGTTTTGGCTTCCGTTGGAGCTGTCGTCAGTTTTACAATTTCGTTAGTCCTAAAATGTATTGTTAAGAAGCACAGAAAGTAAAACCGATTATCATCGATCAAAATGAGAAAGCCAAGTCGTAAGTAGACTGAACCCAAAAGTTTAGACAAATTTATAATTAATTTTGATAATAATGAGCTCGATATTGTATCGGGCTCATTTTGTTTAAATTTGATTTAAT
>JAYTGH010000423.1:0-4667 GCA_043733645.1 Flavobacterium sp.
TATGAAAGATAAAACCATTGATTATATACTCCGCGCTACTTGGCAAGCCGTTGCCAGAATGTATAATGAAGAAGCTTCAAAGTTTGAAGGCTCCATGGCAATTGGTTTTGCACTCTTAAGTATTGATAGAGAAGACGGAACGCCATCAACGGCAATAAGCACCCGAATGGGAATGGAACCAACGAGTTTAACTAGAACCCTTAAAACTCTAGAAGAGAAAGGATTAATTGTTAGAAAGAAAAATCCAAACGACGGACGAGGTGTTTTGATATACTTAACTGATTTTGGAAAAGAGATGAGAGCACAGTCTAAAGAAACTGTTTTAAAATTCAATGACACTATCAAAAAGAATATATCAGAAGAAAAGCTTCAAAATTTCGTAGAAGTGGCGGATATAATCAACGAATTAATCACGGAGAAGAAGATTTTTTAAAAGAGTAAAGAAGCAAGAGACAAGAAGCAAGATTTATGAAACATAACTTTAAGAATCTTAAAATATGGATACTATCAATGGATATAGCCAGTGATATTTATAAAATATCTAAAGAGTTTCCTAAAAGTGAAGTTTTTGGATTAGTAAGCCAAATGAATAGAGCTGCTGTTTCTATGCCATCAAATATTGCTGAAGGATCTAACAGAAGTGATATTCATTTTAAACATTTTTTAAATATCAGTTTAGGCTCCTCTTTTGAATTACAAACACAATTATTAATAGCAGGTCAAAATAGTTATATAACCGAAGAAAGAACAGCAGAAATAGAAAATAAAATAATTGAATTCCAAAAAATGACTACTGGTTTTATCAGTAAATTGGATTAATCTTTTTTCTTGCTTCTTGCTTCTTTCATCTAATAAAAAATAAATGAAACGAACAATTAAAAAAGTGGCAGTAGTCGGCTCTGGAATCATGGGTTCAGGCATTGCTTGCCATTTTGCTAACATTGGTTTGGAAGTATTGCTTTTGGATATCGTTCCGAATGCGTTAACTGAAATCGAAGAAAAGAAAGGATTAACGCTTGAAAGTAAAGCCGTTCGCAATCGTATTGTGAATGAGCATTTAGCTAATGCTTTAAAGTCGAACCCATCCCCTATTTACAGTCAGAAGTTCGCCAGCCGCATCATTACGGGAAACACAACGGATGATATGGCTAAAATAGCCAACTACGAATGGATCATCGAGGTAGTCGTAGAACGTTTAGATATCAAGAAATTGGTATTTGAACAAATAGACAAATTCAGAAAACCGGGAACCTTGGTGACTTCAAACACTTCTGGTATTCCAATCAAGTTTATGAGCGAAGGTCGTAGCGAGGATTTCCAAAAGCATTTCTGCGGAACGCATTTCTTCAATCCGGCTCGTTATTTAAAGTTATTCGAAATCATTCCAGGACCACAAACTTCTCCACAAATATTGGATTTTCTGTTTGATTACGGTTCAAAATATTTAGGTAAAACATCGGTCGTAGCCAAAGATACTCCGGCGTTTATTGGTAACCGAATCGGAATCTTCGGAATTCAGAGTTTGTTTCATTTGGTAAAAGAAATGGGCTTAACCATTGAAGAAGTCGATAAGCTAACTGGACCAGTTATAGGTCGACCAAAATCAGCTACATTCAGAACAGTTGATGTAGTTGGTTTGGACACTTTAGTTCATGTGGCAAACGGTTTATATGAAGGTTGCCCAAATGATGAAGCACACGATTTATTCAAGCTACCGGATTTCATCAACAAAATGATGGAAAACAAATGGCTTGGAAGCAAAACCGGACAAGGTTTCTATAAAAAAGTCGATAAAGATATCCTGTCTTTGGATTTGGATACAATGGAATATCGTCCTGCAAAAAAGGCATCGTTCGCGACATTAGAATTGACTAAAACCATTGATAAACCAATCGACCGATTCCGAGTTTTAGTTAAAGGAAAAGACAAGGCTGGCGATTTCTACAGAAAAAACTTCGCTGCGATGTTTGCGTATTGCTCTAATCGTGTTCCCGAAATCACAGACGATTTCTACAAAATTGATGATGCCATGAAAGCTGGCTTCGGTTGGGAAAACGGACCGTTTGAAATTTGGGATGCTATCGGAGTTCAGAAAGGAATCGAACTTATGGAAGCTGAGGGTTTAAAACCAGCTGCCTGGATAAACGAAATTATAGCTTCAGGTAATACTAGTTTTTATACTGTAAAAGAAGGAAATACGTATTACTATAGTATTCCAATAAAATCGCAAATCAAAGTTCCGGGACAAGACAGTTTCATCATCCTTAACAACATCCGCGAAAGCAAAAAAGTATGGAGCAACAGCGGTGTAGTGATTGAAGATTTGGGAGATGGAATCCTAAATTTAGAATTTCAAAGCAAAATGAATACCATCGGCGGTGATGTTTTAGTTGGAATCAACAAAGCAATCGACCTTGCTGAAAAAGAATACAGCGGATTGGTAATCGGAAATCAGGGAGCCAATTTCTCTGTCGGTGCCAATATCGGAATGATATTTATGATGGCTGTCGAACAGGAATACGACGAACTAAACATGGCAATCAAAATGTTTCAGGACACGATAATGCGCGTTCGTTATTCTTCTATTCCGGTTATCGTAGCCCCTCACGGAATGACCTTAGGTGGTGGCTGCGAAATGACCTTACACGCTGATAAAGTGGTGGCTGCAGCCGAAAGTTATATCGGTTTGGTAGAGTTTGGAGTTGGTGTAATTCCGGGCGGCGGCGGTTCTAAAGAAATGGCATTACGTGCATCAGATTTATTTCATAAAAACGATGTCGAGTTGAATGTACTACAGGAATATTTCTTAGCTGTAGCAATGGCAAAAGTATCTACTTCAGCTTATGAAGCATTTGATACTGGTGTTTTACAAAGAGGAAAAGACATAGTCGTAGTCAACAAAGACAGACAAATTGCCGAAGCCAAGAAACACGCGCTGCTAATGGCAGAAGCGGGTTACACACAACCAATTAAAAGAACCGATGTAAAGGTTTTAGGTAAACAAGCTTTAGGAATGTTCTTAGTCGGAACCGACCAAATGGTAGCTGGGAAATACATTTCGGAACACGATCAAAAGATTGCAAACAAACTAGCTTACGTAATGGCAGGTGGTGATTTGTCAGAACCAACATTCGTATCAGAACAATATCTTTTGGATATCGAAAGGGAAGCGTTTTTATCGCTTTGCACAGAAAGAAAAACATTGGAGAGAATACAATTTATGTTAACCAAAGGGAAACCGTTGAGAAACTAAGTCCCATAGGGACGCAATATTGGTAGCATTTGTTAAAAAAATAAAGACAATAAAGTTCCGTAGGAACGACATAAAATAATACGATGAAAAATACAACAGCATATATAGTTAAAGCCTATCGCACTGCGGTAGGAAAAGCTCCTAAAGGAGTATTTAGATTCAAACGTCCCGATGAATTGGCTGCAGAAACCATACAGTTTATGATGAATGAGTTGCCGGATTTCGACAAAACAAGAATCGATGACGTAATGGTTGGAAACGCCATGCCCGAAGCCGAGCAAGGATTAAATGTTGCCCGTTTGATTTCGTTAATGGGATTAAAAGTAACCGATGTTCCGGGTGTAACTGTAAACAGATATTGCGCTTCGGGATTGGAAACCATTGCAATGGCAACAGCTAAAATACAAAGTGGAATGGCGGATTGCATTATCGCTGGTGGTGCCGAAAGCATGAGTTTTATTCCGATGGGTGGTTACAAACCAACTCCGGATTATGCAGTTGCAGCCGAAGGTCATGAAGATTATTATTGGGGAATGGGTTTAACTGCGGAAGCTGTCGCCAAACAATTCAACGTTTCTCGTGAAGACCAAGATGCCTTTGCCTTGAATTCGCATTTGAAAGCCATTAAAGCACAAGCTGAAGGTAAATTCGACAAACAAATTGTTCCAATTACGATTGAGCAAACCTTCATCAATGAAAATGGAAAAAAAGAAACTAAATCATATACAGTAACCAAAGACGAAGGCCCAAGAGCCGATACTAATGCAGAAGCTTTAGGAAAACTAAAACCAGTTTTCGCAGCCGATGGTTCAGTTACAGCGGGTAGTTCGTCTCAAATGAGCGACGGAGCAGCTTTTGTTTTAATTATGAGCGAAGAAATGCTAAAAGAATTAAACCTCACTCCTATTGCTCGTATGGTCAGCTATGCTGCTGCGGGTGTTGAACCAAGAATTATGGGAATTGGTCCGGTAAAAGCTATTCCGAAAGCGTTAGCACAAGCAGGTTTAAAACTAAACGACATCAACTTAATTGAATTGAACGAAGCTTTTGCTTCACAAGCGTTAGCAGTAACACGTGAATTAGGATTAAATCCTGATATCGTGAATGTTAATGGTGGAGCGATTGCGTTAGGACATCCATTAGGTTGCACCGGAGCCAAATTATCAGTTCAATTATTTGACGAAATGAAACGACGTGGTAATAAATATGGAATTGTTTCAATGTGTGTGGGAACTGGTCAAGGAGCTGCGGGCGTTTATGAACTAATATAAATAAATATTCTTCCTTTTTGTCATTCCGACGAAGGAGGACACGAGAGCTTTGCTCGAACTGGCGTAGCAATCTCATAGTATTGGGAAGGAATTGATGAGATTCCTCATACTTCGGAATGACAAGATTAAACAGCTAATTCAAA
>JAYTGH010000424.1:0-1546 GCA_043733645.1 Flavobacterium sp.
TTTTGTTAAATAATATTGTTTAGTAAGTAATTTTTCTAAACGCTACAAAATTAACTACAAAATTTTTGTTTTTGTAATTTTTGAAGAAAATAGTTAAAATATGTTTGGAAGACGCATTGAAAAGAACAAATGAAACTAAAGTAAATTTTTTGATTTAAGTACCTTGCGTACATACTTCTTTTCTAGTTGCAAAGTATCGGCAATCATTTCTATATTGAATTTTGATTGCGAATAAAGTTTTACTATGGCTACAACTAAATGCTCTCTAAGTTCTAAATACGATTCTCCAAAAGCACCCTTTGTCATTGAATCTGCTAACATTCTACTCGAATCCGTTATGTAAGCCATGTTATTTTGTTTTGCGATTAATTTAACATCATCTTGAAATATTTTCTCCAAGTCTTCAGGAAGTTTTATTTATTCTTGTGAATATAAGCAGTTTTGTGGTTTTCTCCTTAGAGTAATTTCTTTTTTTTGCCAACTCGTACACTTTTTCTTTAAAAGTGAGGCGTTTTGTGTCATCGTTCTTAGATTGCAAAACGTACAAATTTGCTAAAATCACTATTGCAAACGGATTTGGGTTTTGAATTAAATCTTCTTCGGTCTGCTCTTTTATTTTGTAGGTATTAAAACTATACGTTAACCGCGTACCAAAAATAATTTTTTCATATCGGTCGAATACTTTAGGAAAATCCCAACCAGTGTAAATGACAATGGCAGTAATATCTTCTCCGAACGAATCGTAAATGCGCCCGTAATGCCGAAACTTGCGCTCACCTACGCTTGTTGTCGGGTGGCTTTCAAATTCAATGTGCGCAAAAACTAATTTTTTATCGCCCGATTTAAGCGTCACTTGAACCAATTTATCCGCAACTTAAATTGTCTTATCTTTAATAGCTGCTTGCAACTCTTGCTCCAAAAATACGGGTGGCACATTCAGGTCCATTTGTTGAAATAAATCGGATAAAAACATTTCAACAAAATCGTTGAAATAATCTGTCACCATACCTTTCCATGTTCTGTCGAAGGGAATCCGTTTGTTGGACATTTTCTCATGTTATATGTTTTGCAAATTTAGTGATTAACTTAGAATTCTAATAGCTAATAAAACCAACATAAATTCAAAATCCATCACTATCCCTTCACAATTACTTAATCTAAATGTAGGAAGAAATGATTTAAACAGCTTAACAACCTCGCAGGTTTTCAAAACCTACGAGGTTTCAATCCAGCCGAAGCAAGAGAGTGGTTTAAGAGAAAAATGGAACAGAGGTATTTCCAAAAGGATATTGGTTTCAATCCAGCCGAAGCAAGAGACGGGTTTAAGAGTTGAACGCGTTAACCAAAAAACCTAAAAAATAAGTGTTTCAATCCAGCCGAAGCAAGAGACGGGTTTAAGAGTGTACGAATTATTAAGCGAAGTAAAAAACTATATTAAGTTTCAATCCAGCCGAAGCAAGAGACGGGTTTAAGAGATAATGAAGGCCCAACAACATCTAAAGTTTGTTCAGTTTCAATCCAGCCGAAGCAAGAGACGGGTTTAAGA
>JAYTGH010000425.1:0-4656 GCA_043733645.1 Flavobacterium sp.
TTTTTCTGATTTATTTTAGAAAAATTTTCTTTTATGAAATCAACCGTTTGCAACTTGTATCCATTTCTTTCTATTGCCTTATTAAATGGCTTCACAGTATCATAAAATTCTAAATAATATTTTAATAATTCCCTAACTTCATCTCTATATTCAAAAATTTTCATCATTAAATCTACAACCCACAAATTATGTTCTGGTGGAAAAGGTGTTTCATCTTTCCCTGGTTTTAATACTCTCACAATATAATCAATATCAGGAAATTTACCTCTTTTCCCTTGAAACATTCCAATTATTAAATTATCAGATGTAACATAAGTATTTATTGCATCTCTTTTTGGACTTAATTGTTTCAATTTATTTGAAATATAATATTTTTCATTATACTTAATCATAATCCAATTTCATTAAATGGTAAATTTTCTATAAAATACTTGCACCCTACACTTTCAATGTATTCAAATACATCTTTATATTCTGGTTTATCAAACCAATCATTTAAAACATAATAGTATTCAACTTTATAATTTAAAGGAGCTAGAAGTTTGATATATTGCTTTCTTTTAAAATCACAAGTTTGAAGTTTTTCATCAACAGAACCAGAACCTGCCTGATACTTTTTTTCAATAATATACATTGTATCTCCAACTAATAAAGCTCCATCTGGCAATATTTTTTTAGACAGTATTTTTGTATAATCAACATTTTGTGGTTTCAATAAAAGATTATATAGATTATGTTTCTCGAAATAGTGAGCAACTAATTCCCCTTTTTTCTTAACCATATTCCCATCAACTTCATAATCTGGATGATTTCTTAAAGCTTCTAACAAATCCGTTCTACCTTCGAAGTGCAAACCATTCGCATTAGTTCTCGCACCACCTCCAACTATATTAGGTTTTTTTGCCATTTCTTATAATTTAAATATTTCAGTTAAAGTTGTTTCAAGTGAAATAGCTAATTTTTCCATATTAATCAAAGATGGATTTCTTTCTCCTCTTTCAATCATACCAATATAATTTCTATGCAATCCGCTTTTTTCAGCAAGTGCTTCTTGAGAGATTTTTTGGTTTAATCTTAATTCTCTAATTTTATTTCCAAACCTAATTAGTACTTCTTCTTTCATCTTTCAAAATTGAATTATTTAAATTAAATAAACCACACACAATAAGTGTGATTAAAAATTTATTATATTTATACAATATTTCATTATTAAACCAATTTTGACAATAATAAAATATAAAGTATTTTAGACAAAAATTAAATTAATATAAGCCAAAATGATAAATCCTTATTATAAATCAGAAGACAAGAATTTCTATTTAATTCATGGAGATTCAATGGAAATATTGCCAAAATTCCAGCATAAATTTGATATGGTTTTTGCAGATCCACCATATTTTCTATCAAATAACGGTTTGTCAATTCAAAGTGGAAAAATTGTAAGCGTAAATAAAGGTTCTTGGGACAAATCCGAAGGATTTGATTATATAAATAATTTTAATCGAGAATGGCTTTCGTTAGTTCGTGACAAAATGAAAGATGATGCAACAATATGGATCAGCGGAACAATGCATAATATTTTTTCAGTTGGACAAATTTTAACCGAATTGGGTTTTAAAATTCTAAATGTAATTACTTGGGAGAAAACAAATCCGCCACCAAATTTTTCTTGTAGATATTTCACTTATTCAACAGAACAAATAATTTGGGCAAGGAAAGAGCCGAAAGTTCCTCATTATTTCAATTATGATTTAATGAAACAACTAAACGATGACAAACAAATGAAAGATGTTTGGAAACTTTCAGCAATCGCACCTTGGGAAAAATCTTGTGGAAAACATCCAACTCAAAAACCATTATCTGTTTTATCAAGATTAATTTTAGCTTCTACAAAACAAAATGCTTGGATTTTGGATCCATTTGCTGGAAGTAGTACTACAGGAATTGCTTCAAATTTAGCTAATCGAAGATATTTAGGAATTGACAAAGAAATTGAATTTTTAGAAATAAGTAAAAACAGAAAAATAGAAATACAGAATCCAAAGATTGCAGAAAATTTTAGAAAAAAAATTGGATCTTTTGATATTAATAATGAGCAGTCAAAATTAATTCTCGAAGAGCCAATAACAGAATATGAAACTGAATTAGTGTTTTAAATGCAAGTACAGCAGGTAACAGCCGTTTCTCGCAATTGCGAATTTTGTGATAAGTTCACGTTCACGTTTCGCAAGAATTTTTATCTTTAACAGAAAATAATTCGTTCCGAAGTTCGCAACTGACGAGAAGCGGCGGAACGTTATATGAAACCCGTGAGCTACACGGAACGTTGAAAACAAACTGCTCAAAAGACCATTATTCAAAAAAATAAAATCATACTTTTACGAAATGGTTTTCAAATTAAAAATACTTTTCTTTTCTCTAATTTCTTGCTGTTATTTGAACACAGTATTTGAATTTTCAGACATTGAAGAAAAGCAAAACTTTCAAAATGAAACGCACATTTATATCTATCAATCTGCTTTAGATATAAGCACAACAAAAATTGAATCTCAAAAACAATTAAATAATACTTTATTTTTCGCTACACCTGAAATAGTTTTTACTCAAAAATATATTTCTGAAATTGTAGCAAATTACAATCTTAATAAATATTCAGAACCGCCCGAAAGGCGTTACATTCTTTACTCTTCACTATTAATTTGATATTTAAATAAAATTTCTGTTGCATAAAATATGTGACAAAACTTTCTATTTTATTAATTTATCAAATTACACTAAAATGCTAAACATATCATTTTTAGACCTTTCCTCGTTCACGGGATTAGCCGCCACAGTTGTGCTAACTTTCAATTTCCTTTTAGGAATGTTGTTAAGCACAAACTACAAACGTCAAACGTATTGGAAAACGTTACCTAAAAAAATCAAAAACATCAATCTGTTCGATTTTCATAATTGGACAGCATACATCGCTTTATTTTTGGTCGTTCTGCATCCAACATTACTACTATTTGATGCTTCAACAAAATTCAAACTTATTGACATCATTTTTCCAATCAACGCACCAACACAAAAACTATTTGTTGCTTTTGGAACACTTTCAATGTTTGCAATAATTACGGTTATCATAACAACACAAAAAATAGTGAGAGATAAAATGAGTTTTCGCACTTGGAAAAACATTCATCTCATTTCCTACGGAACTGCGATGCTTTTTGTAATTCACGGAATAATAATGGACCCATTATTAAAAAATCGACCTGTCGATATTTTTGATGCCGAAAAATTAGTTTCAGAACTTTGTCTAATCGTGTTAATAGTAGCAAGTTTTATTAGATATAAATTCCACATCAATACAAAAAAAGTGTGATGAAAAAAATATATCTATCCCTATTTCTATTTTGTGCAATTAATTCAATTGCACAAAATGACACTATCAACCATTTTAATTACAACCAAGATGCAGGTTTACAATATAAAAAAAATGATTTTCAATGGACAACTTGGGCATTTGCCGAAAGATTATTTTCACCAAATCAACTTCCTGTTTGGCGAAGAGTTCGGCAAGGAATGGAATTTCAATTACCAAGTTATCCATTCAAAATAAAAGGAAATAAATACCGTTCCACGGTATTTTATGAAGTCGATTTTACGGATAACAATTTCTTTCAAGATAGTAAACGCTTCAAAATTTGGGAAAACTTATTTGTTACTTTTCAAAATGCAAATGACCCAAATAAATTCAGAATACTGTTTGGCGAAAACACTAGCATACTTTCACGAGAAGATAATTTGTCGTCGGGTAATCTTCCAACAATAAACCGAAGTTTAATTCTCGAACAACACGGAAGCACAAATAGTTTCGGCACACAATGGGGATTCCAAATTCAATCACAAGTAAGTAAAAAAACATTTTTACAAGCATCAATGCAAGACAATCGTGGCTCACTCAATCAAGACAAACCAAGATTTCAATTTTGGAATGCTCTAACTGTCAAAATAACACAATCACTAATTCAACCAACGGATAAAAGTGCTGAAAAGCTAAACATAGGTATAGCAATCGACCATACACGCAACATACAAAATAAAAATTTTACGCTACTTTCGGCAATAAATAATGAAAATCTTGGCAATACATTGTCAACAGGAAATAAACTAACATTTGAAAACAATGCAGATTATACTAACAAAATCGGAAGTCATTATTACACATTAGAATATGAAGCAATATATTCCAATTACTCCAACCAAAACTTAAATGTTTCAGGCGGTTACGGACAAATACAATTTCAAGTATTTGAGAGTGTGAAAATGGGAGATTTAGTCCCATTTATACGATATGATTTAGTAACATTAAACAATCAAATAGAAAACGCAACAGAACAAGCAGTAAGATTAGGCGTTAATTATAATTTACCTTTCACAAATAAGTTAATCAATTTCCATGTCGAATACGCACATCATACCTTAAAAGGTTCACAAACTATAATCACAAAATCACAAAATCAATTCGACGAATTCAGATTTGGAATTCGAGTAAACGCAACAAGATATTTACGATTTTAAATTAATCGTTAGAAAATAAATCTTACAAATATTTTTTTGTTATTTTTGGTTTATTATTAATTCAAAACCAATTTATTATGGCATCAACAT
>JAYTGH010000426.1:0-4636 GCA_043733645.1 Flavobacterium sp.
GACCTTGGAACACGTTGTTACAAAATTGCAAAGTAGCCCAAAATACAGAGCATTATTTTCAAAAGCTTTTGGCGATGAAAAAGTGACGAGTCAGCGACTTTTAAAAGCGTTAGCGCAATTTACTGTTATGCTTATATCTTCTAATTCAAAATACGATAAAGTGATTCGCAAAGAAGAAAGTTTCACAGCGCAAGAGCAACATGGTTATGACTTATTCAAAGTTAATTGTGCTTCCTGTCATAAAGAACCAATTTTTGCCGATGACAAATTTGAGAAAAACGGTTTGCCGATAGATACGACGTTAAATGATTTTGGTCGAATAAAAATCACAGGAAAACCTGAAGATAAAATGCGCTTCAAAATTCCGACTTTAAGAAACAGTCAGTTTACATTTCCCTACATGCACGATGGTCGGTTTAAAACCTTAACCGAAGTTATCAAGCATTACAATTCGCTTGGACATGATAAAAGTTTACCAAAAGAATTAGACCAGCCCATGAATCTTTCTGATAATGACCGGGTAGATTTAGTATCTTTTTTATTGACATTGACCGACAAAGAATTTCTTTTTGACAAACGATTTAGCTTTCCCAGAGAAAATAAATGAAATACAAAATAAATTATGATTTGTTCACCAGAAACAAAGTAAAACATCGTCTAAATTTAAAAAAAGATTATGTTGACTTCGCTAAGATATTGTTTTAAAACTTGACCGATATAAAATGGTTACAACGGTTAAAATCTGGTGACAAGACCGCTTTTAACGAACTGATGTTACGATATAAGAGTAACGTTATCAATACTTGCTATCGTTTTTTGTTGGATAAAGAAGATGCTGAAGATATTTCACAGGATGTTTTTGTAGAAGTCTATCTTTCCATTCAATCCTTTAGAGGTGAATCCAAAATTTCTACTTGGATTTACCGAATTACCGTTACCAAATGCCTTGACGAAATAAAAAAACGAAACCGTAAAAAACGAGTTGCAACACTCGGCAAACTACTTCATTTAGACGATGTAACCAACTGGATTGCTGGCGGAAAACAACCCGATGCCGATATAGAAACTTTTGATACTATTGCAACAATCAACAAAGTACTCAATAAGTTGCCCGACAACCAAAGAATTGCATTTACATTGAGTAAAATAGACGGGTTCACCAATCAAGAAATTGCAGAAATTATGAAAACAACAACAATTGCAGTGGAAAGCTTAATCTATCGTGCCAAAAAGAAAGTGACTTCAGACTTAAGCATTATTTTAAAAAAATAAAAACTATTGCTGCTGCCAGATATCAATTTAATAATCGTCTAAAATAAATATCCTAATATAAAAACAGAAGATATGAATAAACTAATGCAGGAATTTGATTCAATAGAAAATATTGCTCCCAGTGAAAATTGGGATAAGGCTTTCCAGAATAAACTGAATACAGCGAGAATCACAAAATCAAATGCTTTCACAAAATTTAATGCCCTTATGTTGCTGTTGCTGCTTGTAAATATTGGATTTATTTGGAATACATTAAAAATGGGAAATGCAAAAATGGCTGTTTCTAGAAATGATACTTTCAAAATAATTTCAAAGGAATTATTGATTCCAAATAATTAGAAGATGGACATTTTTACTCAAAATAAAATACTAATAAGAACAACTATTGTTCTCATTATTTTGAATATAGCTTCGATTGGGTTTTTTATTTTCAAAGAAATGAAGTCACCTCACGAACCAAATCTAGTTCATGAAAATGAAGACTATAAAAATGTGGCTTCTATTCTAAAGAAAGAGCTGGATTTGACCGACAATCAAGTAGCACAATTTAATGAAATCAGAAAGCAAAATTTTGAAAAACAAGTAGCTCTAAAAAGCCTCATCAATAAAGACAAAGATGAAATGAACCAAGAAATGTTCAATAAAAATTCGGATGAACTAAAAGTAAAAACGTTGGCAAAAAAGATTTCCGAAAACGAATTTAAAATTGAACTATTACATTTTGAACAAGCTAAAAAATTAAAAGCCGTTTGTAATGAAAAACAACTTGATAAATTTCAAGATTTAGTAATAGAAATAAGAGATTATTTCAGACCAGACAATCAACCAACAAAAATATAACCAACCCAAAACACTATGAAAAATCTACAACTAGCAATTCTTTTTCTATGCTGTAACTCTCTTTTTGCACACACCGTCAATTACGAAAATCAAGTTTTAAGACATTGGAACATTCAAAAAAATCACCAATTTGTTGATGGTTCGTTTTACATGTTCAAAAACGCAAATGTTTACATTGAGGATGCCAATAATAACGTTTTACATTTTCCATTGAGTACTTTATCTAAAGAAGACCAACAATATACACTACAAAGAGAGGCAAAAGTAGAAGCCCTCAATGCGGCATATACCAATCAAAACAGCCTTGAAAATCAAACAGTATTAAATTATAAATTGGTATTTATTGGCTTATTCTTGTTGCTTTTTACCATTGTACTATTCAAATATGCAGATAAAAACAAAAGAAAATATGCACTGCCTATCGTTTATTGCGGCGTACTAATGACCTTATTTAGTTTTGCTAAAAACACCCTTTCAACCACAGACCCAGCATTTCTAACAGCTGCATTTGCACCATTCGCATCGACGGTTAGCACTACTTATGATGCCAATTATTTTTATGTGAATTCTACTGGAATTCCAAACCATACTATGATGGTTGGTATTTCCAATCATGGTTGGCAGCAGCAAGTTCCCATTTCAAAATGCTATATCAACACCAGTCATTGGACAATTCCTTTAAATCCAGTTTTGGCAGCAACTCCAGTTCCAGTTTCGGCAACGCATTTCACAAAAGGAGCTATAGCAATGGCAGTAAATGGCGTTCCAATTTTTAATTATCATACCAATACGGGCGTGGATTCTTTCCTTGACGGGCAACTCGATAATTATGGTGGTCATTGTGGTCGTGGAGATGATTATCATTACCACACAGCACCTTTACATTTAATCACTTTAGGGCAAACGACTTATAATTTACCAATAGCTTTCGGACTTGATGGCTTTGCGGTTTACGGAACTTTAGAACCCGATGGTTCTGCAATGGCAACCCTTGACGCCAATCACGGGCATTACGGTTCAAACGGTGTTTATCACTACCACGGAACTGAGACTGCTCCATACATGATAGGAAATATGGTGGGTCAGGTTACCGAAGATGCCACGTTGCAAATCATTCCACAACCTCAAGGAAATCCAGTAAGAACAGAAAATTGGACTCCTTTAGGCGGAGCATTAATCACTTCGTGTGTTGCCAATGCAAACAATGGTTACAATACTTTGTATTCCTTAAACGGCGTTTCGGGTTATGCCACTAATTATACGGCAACTGCGGCAGGACTTTATACTTTTCAATACGTAACCCCAACTGGAACTACAACCACCAACTATAATGGACCAGCCCAATGTACGGTGCCAAACTTGTCTGCTTCAAACTTTATTGCAATCGAAAAAAGCATCACTATTTATCCAAATCCGGCGACCGATATTTTACAAATAAATTTAGGAAATGAAACTTTAGAAAGCGATGTTAAAACTATTGCTATTTATGATGTAAAAGGAAGTTTGGTTGCTAAAACGCTAAAATTTGTTCCTAGTTTAGATATTAAATCCTTGGCAAAAGGCACTTATTTCGTGAAAATTCAGTTCTCAAATTCAGTGATAACAAAAAAATTAGTAGCAAAATAAATATGAGGAAAGCGCTAATTTTTATTTTAATAACCACATTTTCTCACGCACAAAGTGTTACCAAAACAATCAACTTGCTTCCGGATACTGGTCAAACAATGAGTTATACAAACACTTTCGGTGAAGACAATGACTATACTATTAATGTCCCTTCGTATACCAATAATAGTAACGGAACAATTACCGATAATGTAACCGGGCTAATGTGGCAACAAGTGGATGGTGGCGAAATGATCATTGAAAATGCTACAACCTATTGTGATAATTTGGTTCTTGGAGGATATTCAGATTGGCGGCTACCAAGCCCGATAGAGAGTTTTAGTATCTTGAATCATCAGAATAATAATCCAGCGATGAACAGTACATATTTCACGACTAGTCAAGCAGAATATTGGTGGACAAATGCTTATCAAGCTGGAGATAATACTAAAGTTTGGTGTACCAATGCTGGTGGCGGAATTGGAAATAAACCAAAATCGGAAACCATAAGTGCAGGCGGAACATTCAAATACCATGTTCGTGCGGTTAGGGATTTTTCTGTTACAACAACAATTGTCAATCATTTTACAGATAACGGAAACGGAACAATTACCGATAACGTGACACAATTAACATGGCAAAAAGTTCCAAATACTGCTGCTTTAACTTGGGAAAATGCATTGAGTTATGCCGAAAATCTTTCGTTGGCAAATGCAACTGATTGGCGTTTGCCCAATATCAAAGAATTGCAATCTCTCAACGACGAAAGTATTACAAATCCATCGACAAACACAACTTTTTTTCCAACTATTGGAGTGCATAATTATTGGAGTTCGACAAGTTTACCAAATCAAACTACTAAATCGTGGTATTGGAATACACAATTCGGAATTACTACTTATGACAACAAAACCAATAC
>JAYTGH010000427.1:0-1531 GCA_043733645.1 Flavobacterium sp.
TATTATTTCCTGTTCAAAAGATTTTCCTTACCCACAAAACCCACAAACACTTCCGCCTTCTCCTCCAACAACCTATGTTGTGAATGCTACCAATTGGATAAAAATGTCTGAAGGTAACTATAGGTGTATCTTCTATGAATTACAGGGGAATGGAAATAATACGACCGGCCAGGTTATAGTTTACCTTGTTGATAAGAATGTAGAAACAATTATCAGTAATAAAACTATTCAATTTATGAATGGCGAATTGTCTGCAGGTCATGATTACAATGTTGTTTGGGCAAGGTTCCAAACAAATTCTAACACCGAAGCCCTTCCTTTTTCCTCTATGAAACTTAAAATTGTGTTTGAATAGATTTTTGGTCTAATTATCACTGCCGGTGCTTTACGCCAGCTTTCTTTTAAGTTTTTGGCAAAACTCTTTGCATATTCTGAACAGATAAGATAGATTTTAAAACTGTGTAAGATATATGACTATTCAAATTTAATCTCCACTATTTTCCCCTTAGTAAATGCAGAAGAGTTTTCATAACTCTTTCTGTTCCGGCCACTGAAAATTTCTGCTCTTACCAATACTTTGTTAACTAATCGTATAGAGTAATTCATAACCCAGAACTAGATGATATTGCCTGTTGGGTTCAAGCGATTGGAACCCTTTTTTATTTTGTGGTTATACTACATTTGTACTACATTTTCAATTTTTCTGAACTTTCCTTACTCTCAATTTTATATGCAGTTGCTGGTCAACCAGGATAACAGTAGGTTCCCCATGTCCTTAACCCAGGCATACAGCAAAAATACTAAATTGTTTAGTAATTCGAGTAATTTTGTCTGGCTATGATTGTACCTATCACATTTGAACATGAAGACAAATTATATTCTGGACATTTTAATTCAGTCAGTGGCGCTGGTTCTGGTATTTGGCATTTGATGATAGATAATTATTATAAAGGTGAACTTCATTACTCTGGCCATAACATACAACCGCCATTTATTTCCCATTCGTTTTGCAGTGGTGCACGTTTTACCAGGACGGAAATCCGTGCTAAAAACGTAATCATCCGGCGAAGCCCCATCTAGTTGTTCTTTCCAAAAATCTAACGCAATATTTTTTATGGCCCTTAATTCCTCCCGTTGCTGGCTTCCTTTTTTAATAAACAATTTAAACACTTGCTTTTCTATATTTACATCCGCAACTTTCAACCGAACCATTTCGGTTTTTCTGCTCCCCGAATGAAAAAATAGATGTATAAACCTCCGGTAATTCGGATCAATTTCTTTCAGGTGTTTATCAATTCTAAACCGCTCTGTTTCATCAAGAATACGTTTTAATTTAAAGACAATTTTTTGTTTCGGGATCTCTTTAACCGGGTTCACTTCCACGGCATCTTCTTCCAACAATTTTTTATACAACATCAGTAAATAAGCCCGGCAATTATTAAAGCTGTAAGCACTCCAGCTTTTCTTTAATACTCCAACCATATCTAGCACCTGGCGAAGGTGCCTTCTTTTTACAGTTTGGATCTTCATT
>JAYTGH010000428.1:0-4619 GCA_043733645.1 Flavobacterium sp.
AGTTTTTCTTTCATATCTCCAGGAAGGAAACCCAGATTTTCTCCAGCTTCCACCGCAGGACGCGTTAGAATAATTCTTTTTACCTGCTTTTCTTTTAGCGCTTTTACTGCCAAGGCAACTCCGGTATAGGTTTTGCCTGTTCCGGCTGGACCAACAGCAAAAACCATATCATTTTTGGCAACATAATCTACCAGTTTTTGTTGGTTAGGGGTCATTGCTTTAATCAGCTTTCCTCCTATTCCGTGTACCAGGATTTTATCACTGTCAGGCATACGCTGTTCTTCCTGCGAATTGCTATGTATGACACGGTCGATAACGTTATCATCAATATTGTTATAACGCGTGAAATGCAACATCAAACGATTGAAACGCTTTTCGAACTCATCGAGTTCTTCTTTTTCGCCAAATGCCTTGAGGGTTGTGCCACGAGCGACAATTTTGAGTTTAGGATAATACCTTTTAATAGTTTCAAGATGAGTGTCTTGAGCGCCCCAAAATTCTTTTGGTGCGATGTCGTGTAATTCAATGATACGTTCGTTCAAAAGCAGTAGTATTAAATTAAAATAATTCGCTATATATTGTTAGCTTTGTATCCAAATTTAATCAATTAAAAGGATAGCTTTTACTATTTTTGGAACCGATTTCAACCAAGTTATAAACAATTTATGTCGATAATAACCTTAACTACCGATTACGGATTAAAAGACCACTTTGTCGGTGCTTTGAAAGGGAAGTTATTATCCGAGTTTCGCGAAGCCACCATTATTGATATTTCGCATAATATTGACGCTTTTAATGTTGCCGAGGCTTCTTATATAATAGGTGCGGCTTATAGCAGTTTTCCGAAAGGAACCGTGCATTTAATTGGTGTTGATATTGAATTGAACACCGAAAATCAACATATTGCCATGCAATGGAACGATCAGTACTTTGTTTGTGCAGATAATGGAATCTTGAGTATGTTGATACAAAAGATTGTGCCGCAGAAATTGGTTTCCATCAATATCCACGACCGATTGCCGAATGATGCCACCGATTTGGATGTGTTTGTGAAAGTTACCTGCCATTTAGCCAAAGGCGGTTTGCTCAACGTTATTGGAAAAGAAATTAAAGCCATCAAGGAAGTAACTGAATTACAAGCCCTTGTTAATGATAATCAGATTAAAGGAAATGTAATTTATATTGACCATTTTGGAAATGTTGTAACCAATATTCCTAAAAAATTGTTTTTGGAAATAGCTAAAGGCAGATCTTTTGAAATTCAATTCAAAAGACAAATTATAAAAACCATATTACCAAAATTCTCAAACGTCCTTATTTCTGAAAAATATTCTTTAAAAGATTATGAAGGACAAAAACTAGCGATTTTTAACGAAGCCGGATTTTTGGAAATTGCCATTTTCAGAAGTAATCCCGATACTGTTGGCTCCGCTTCCAGTTTGTTGGGATTGAGTTATAGAGATGTCGTAACGATTGAGTTTAAGAATTAGAGAAGAAAGAGAAAAGAATATAGAGAATAGACCAATGTTCAAATTAAAAAAGACGACATTTTACATCTTAGTGACACTGTCAATTTTAGGTGTTATTTTATTTGGATTTGGAATTTTAAACACTACGATAAGTTTAAAATATGAAACAGAATATGGAGAATGTATTTCAAAATGTGACGGAACCAATTTATGTTTCCAAATGGTCTATTGTACAGCAATAGCAATTTTGAGTTTTGTTTCGTTTATTCTTTTATTAATATTTAGAAGGAAATTATGTTTATCAGAATAGTAAAAATGAGTTTTCACGAAGAAAATATTCCAAAGTTTTTGGAGAATTTTGATATAATGAAAGAAAAAATAAGGGGCGCAGAAGGCAATCGGTTTTTGGAATTGTATCAGGACAAAAACAATCCGTGTATATTTTTTACCTATAGCTTTTGGGAAACCGAACAAGATTTGGAAAATTACCGTCAATCAGAATTGTTTTATGATGTTTGGACATTCACCAAAAAATTATTCAACGAAAAACCGGAAGCGTGGAGTGTGGATAAAATAGTAAGTATAGAATAATAAAGTTTATGAGGTTATTAGTTTATGAGTTTATAACTTATAACCCTTTTAACCTTTTAAACATATAACCTTAAAATATGAAATCAATAGCGTTACGCGAAATAAAATCCTTCTTTGGTTCCCCAATAGGTTACCTTGTGATTGGAATATTTCTATTGCTCAATGGCTTGTTCCTTTGGGTTTTTGATGGCGAATACAACATACTTCAGAGTGGTTTTGCCGATTTGAGTCCGTTTTTTACTTTGGCTCCATGGATATTCATTTTCCTTATTCCAGCCGTAACGATGCGCAGTTTTTCAGATGAAAAAAAGCAAGGCACAATTGAACTGTTATTGACCAAACCCTTATCACTTTGGCAAATTGTAAATGGTAAATTTCTAGGTTCGTTTCTATTGATTGTAATTGCATTATTACCAACATTGGTATATGTTTATGTTATCAATAGTTTAGGCATGCCCGAAGGCAATATTGATATGGGAAGAACTATGGGTTCTTATTTTGGATTACTATTCTTAGTTGGAGCTTATACTTCTATCGGAATTTTTACGTCTACGCTTTCTGAAAATCAGATTGTAGCCTTTTTACTTTCGGTGTTTTTATGTTTTCTGTTTTACTTTGGTTTTGAAGGAATTTCAACTTATGTCAAAGGTTTTGAAGATGTCGTTTCCCGAATTGGAATGGATTATCATTTCAAAAGTATGTCTCGTGGGGTTTTAGACACCAGAGATATTTTATATTTTGTGAGTGTTTCGTTTTTGTTTTTGTCGTTCACTGTTTTTAAACTTAAATCTTTAAAATCGTAATGAGCACTATCAAAAATAACTTCAAAAAAATCCTTGTTACTATAGGAATCATAGTAGTATTGAATGTAGCCGGGCATTTCATTTTTAAACGTTTTGACCTTACTGCAGACAAACGGTATACACTTTCGCAAACATCTTTAAACATTGTTGCCGAAGTAAAAGAGCCATTATATATAGATGTTTTTCTAGAAGGTAATTTCCCTGGAGAATTCAAAAAACTGCAAACGGAAACCCAACAATTATTAGAAGAATTTAAGTCGCAGAATTCTAATGTAATCTTTCAGTTTGTCAATCCGCTTGAAAAAGAAACCGAGAAAGACAGTATCATGCAATCATTTATGCAGCGCGGTTTAACACCCGTAAATGTTACTGTTAACGACAAAGGACAACAAACACAGGAAGTAGTTTTTCCATGGGCAATTGCTACTTGCGGTAATCGTTCGGTGAAAGTTCCTTTGCTAAAAAATATGATGGGTGCCTCAACAGCCGAAAAAGTAGTTAGTTCGGTACAGCATTTAGAATATGCTTTCGCAAATGCTATCAATACGGTTTCAAAAGCGAAGCAAAAGAAAGTGGCTGTTATTCAAGGAAACGGCGAATTACAAGATGTTTTGATGGCTGATTTTATAAAGTCAGTTAAAGACAATTATTACATCGGTCCGTTTACTTTAGATTCGGTTGCTAAAAATCCGGCGGCCAGTTTGAAATATTTAAAAAAATATGATTTAGCTATTATTACCAAACCAACACAAGCCTTCTCTGACGAGGAGAAACAAGTTTTAGATCAATTTGTCATTAATGGTGGTAAAACGATTTGGCTCGTCGATCAGGTCAATATGGAAATGGATAGTCTGTACAATCAATCGGGTTCCAACTTGGCGTTTCCAAGAGATTTGAATCTGAATGATATGTTCTTCAAATATGGCATCCGAATTCGTCCTGATTTAATTTTCGATTTGCAAAATACTCCAATAGCTCTGGCAACTGGCGGACAAGGAAGCGCTACGCAATACACCCAATATCCTTGGTTTTATTCGCCATTAATTTATCCAACATTGAAAAACCCGATTGTGAGTAATCTGGACGGAATAAAGTTTCAATTCGCGAGCCCGATTGAGCCTTTAAATAATGCTATCCAAAAAACCATTTTATTACAATCATCTCAATATTCCAGACTTGTTGGAACGCCTGTTGAAGTGAATTTGAAAATGGCTTCGGAACGACCAGACCAAAAAGATTTTGTTGGAACCGGAAATTATCCAGTAGCTGTTTTGTTGGAAGGAAAATTTCATTCGGTTTATGAAAACAGAGTACTTCCGTTTAAAGATTCCACCTATAAAACTTCGGGGGGGAAAGGGAAAATGATTGTCATTTCGGATGGAGAAGTTGTCAGAAATCAATTGGACAAAAACTTCCAGCCGTTGGAATTGGGTTATGATAAATGGACTAATAATTTGTACGCCAACAAGGAATTTATGATGAATTGCGTCAATTATTTATTAGATGATAACGGACTTATTAACATTAGAAGCAAGGAAGTCAATTTGCCAATTTTAGATAAAGAAAAAGTTTACGCTTCTTATACGCAATCGCAAGTAATAACTGTGGCAGTTCCAATAGTAATCTTGCTGTTATTTGGAGGGGCATTTACCTTTCTACGTAAGCGAAAATATAGCAAGTAATGTTAATAAAAAACTTTTTGAAATCTATTAGTTTAAGATATATTTGTAAAAATTAAATTCAGATGAAATGCCTA
>JAYTGH010000429.1:0-4614 GCA_043733645.1 Flavobacterium sp.
TCGGGCTTTTACAGAAGTTTATATTCCACCGAGCAATTATATGGTTCATCCTTTTTTTGGTTACAGTCATGATGAATTATCCTTTGAAATACAAGAAGATGAAGTAGCTGGGATTGTTGAATTGCCTCTAAAAGACTTTTTAGATGATAAAATTGTTGTTACCAATACCATGAAAACATCCTATGCGGGTAGTATTGAAGTGCCGGGGTTTCAGGTTGAAGAACACTTCATTTGGGGCGCAACAGCGATGATGTTGAGTGAATTAAAAGAAACACTGAAATTGGTTTTATAAATTATTAGTTTTTGTAGATTTGCTTCCCGATTCCGATTCCGAAGCTTCGGGACGAAACGGCACTAATAAAATTGAATTATGGGTTTATTTAAGAGAAATCCCTTTGGTCATATACTTTTTATCAAAAAATGGTTAATCCGAATTTTCGGTATCATCACACACAGAAGGTATAGAGGTTTTAACGAATTACAAATTGATGGTTCCGAAATTATTGCTTCATTACCAGATAAAAACGTACTGTTTATTTCTAATCACCAGACTTATTTTGCTGATGTTGTAGCGATGTTTCATGTTTTTAATGCCAGTCTTTCCGGAAGACAGGACACTATTAAAAACGTGGGCTATTTGTGGCAACCCAAAATGAACATCTATTATGTTGCCGCAAGCGAAACTATGAAGTCAGGATTATTGCCAAGGATTTTGTCTTATGTTGGTTCTATTTCGGTAGAAAGAACATGGCGCGCCGGTGGTAAAGATGTAACCGAAAAACGAGAGGTAAACCCAAACGATACTGAAAACATCAGAATAGCGCTCGAAGATGGCTGGGTAATTACGTTTCCGCAAGGCACAACCAAATCCTTTAAACCGGTTAGAAAGGGAACAGCACACATTATCAAACAATACAAACCTATTGTGGTTCCGATAGTGATTGACGGCTTCCGTCGTTCGTTTGACAAAAAAGGGTTGCGTATGAAAAAGAAAAACATCCTGCAATCCTTCACCATCAAAGAACCTTTAGAAATTGATTATGAAAACGAAACCATTGAGCAAATTGTAGAAAAAATAGAGTATGCCATAGAACAGCACCCTTCGTTTTTAAAAGTGATTCCAGCCGAAGAAATAGAAGAGCAAGAACGTTTAAACAAACTGCGTGAATGGCATATTGACAAAAAAGAGGCGGGCAAAGCCGAACTGACGGAGTAAATCCCGACTTATTTTTTTTAAAATATTTGGTTAAAGCTTGTTTTCATTATATTTGCTTTCATAAAATGTAAATAACATGAAAAAAATCTTAATTTTTTCTTTGGTTACTGTGCTGTTTATAAGTTGTAGCAGCAATAGTGAAGGATCTGGAGGTGAAGTAATTATTGATCCAGTTTTTACTGCACAAACGAAATCGGTAGCTAGTATTGGTCACGAATCAGCTAATGTTTTTGGAGCTATTAGTCCATCATTTGTTTCTTCAACCAGTGCTTATGGAATATGTTATGGTTTGAATCCAAATCCAACTATTGCAGGTTCATTTGTAGCAGGAGCAAACATTAATCCAGAGACGGGAGGTTTTTCATGTCAATTAAAATCGCTTGCGCATAATACAAACTATTATGTCAGAGCCTTTGGAACAACTTCTAACGGAACAACTTATGGAGATCAACTTGTTTTTTCTACATTAAATCAATTGTATGTTAATGGAGGAGCTCTTATTGATGCGGATGGGAATAGTTATACAACAGTTGTGATCAATGGAAAACAGTGGATGCAGGGAAATTTGAATGTAAGTAAATATAGAAATGGTGATGTTATACCTGAAGTTACTAATATGGCAGATTGGGATGCTTTGACAACTGGAGCATGGTGTTATTATGAAAATAATACTGCAAACGGACCTGTTTATGGTAAATTATATAATTGGTATGCAATTAATGACCCAAGGGGATTAGCGCCAACAGGATGGCACATACCAAGCGACGCAGAATGGACATCGTTAACTGATTTCTTAGGCGGTACAAGTGCGGCCGGAATTAAAATGAGAGATATCGGAGATTTATGGTCAACTTCAGCTGTTATAGCAACAAATCAAGCTGGATTTAGTGCGCTTCCTGGTGGCTATGGTTATTTAACTCATACCTACACAACGGTAGATCAGCCATTCTATAGTCTAAGAGATGTTGCCATCTGGTGGAGTGCTACTTCATTAAATACAAATACAGCTTATAGTTTAAATGTTAATCTTAACAACTCAGTAACAAAAGGCGCTATTCTAAAGAAAGCGGCTCTTTCTGTTCGTTGTGTGAGATATTAAAAGACTTTGAATCAATATAAAAAATCCCTCTATTGAGGGATTTTTTTATTTACAAATCTATTTTCTTTAATTCTTTATAATTAGCATTCAGTTTTCGGAGTAAGATTCCGTATAATAATCTGTAGAATAACCAAAAGACGAAAACAATAACAATTGTGATTAAAAATAAGATACCAATTGTAAAAAATAATGAATAATAATTTCCATTGACAAACTTATTTTTAAGTATAGGGTCATAAGTGAAATCAAGAATGAAGCCTGCAATAAGAGTCAAACCAATCATTATTAGATTATACCAAACATAATAGTGTACGGTTTTACGGGCTTTAATTATATCCTGCATCAGTTGTTCTGTAGAAGCTGTAGTCGAAATCTTGAGGTAGTTTCTATAGAAACGGTATATAAACCACAAAATCACGGCATAATTAATATAATTAACTACTTTAAAATATACCATAGTCTCTTCGGCATGTAATTTTTTCAGATAAGTGTCTATGTCACAAAAGATGCTCATCCCTGTCCAAAACAAAACTTCAATGATGCTGATAATCAAAATCCATTTTACAATAGAGGATGATTTTTTATGTAGCATTTTATAAATTTCGGTTTCCGAAATTTGCTCATAAGAATGGCTGTCTTTTTGCCATGCTTTCTTTAATAAATCCAACTCTTCCATAATCCTTAGGGATTTAATATTTTTTTTAATTTACCTTTAATTCTGTTCATTTTCACGCGGGCATTCACTTCGCTAATACCAAGTGTTTCTGATATTTCAGTATAATCCTTATCTTCTAAATATAGGAATACAAGCGCTTTTTCGATATCATTTAACTGTTGTACCGCTAGATACATCAACTTGATTTGTTCTTCTTCTTCAAAATTATACTCTTCCTGTGATAAGAAATGTTTTTGTCCTTCGTAAGATGTAGTTGCAACAGCGCGTGTACTTTTTCGATAAAGTGTAATGGCAGTGTTCAGCGCCACACGATATGCCCAAGTTGAGAATTTAGATTCTCCTCTAAATTTTGGGAATGCTTTCCAAAGCTGAATGGTAACTTCCTGAAATAAATCTTTATGTGCATCTTCATCATTGGTATACAACCTACATATCTTGTGGATAATGTTTTGATTGTCCTTTAATTGTTTTACAAATATTTGCTCCAAGTTGTCACTCATAGTCTCGTTAGTACAAAAAGGCTGGGTTTTGTTACAGATGTAAAACTACGAATTTTTCTTTTATGGATTTTGTCACCCTGAAGAAGGAAGGGTCTCATAAACTGGGCACATTTGTCATTAATATAAAGAGATTCTTCCTGCTTCAGAATGACAAGTTCGAGAGAATTTTGTAATAATAATAATGTTGTAAATTCAAAAGTAAGTTATCTTTGCGCAACAAATTAAAAACGCTTGCAATGGAAATAGGACATTATAATACACTCAAAATAGCACGTGAAACCAAAGTCGGCCTTTTTTTAACCGATGGGGCAGCCGATGTTTTATTACCATTAAAATATGTTCCAAAGGAATATTCTATTGGTGATGAGTTAATTGTTTTTGTCTATCTTGACCATGAAGAACGACCAGTAGCAACAACATTGGAACCTTATATTTTGTTGGATGAATTTGGTTTGCTTCGTGTGAATTATGTCAATAATATTGGAGCTTTTTTAGATTGGGGTTTAGAGAAGGATATCTTGGTTCCGTATAGGGAACAAGCACGACCAATGGAAAAAGGGAAGCGTTATCTTGTTTTTGCTTATATGGATGAAAAAACCAACAGAATTGTAGCTTCGAGCAAAACCAATCAGTTTCTGAGTAATGAAAATTTAACTGTTGCCGAAGGTGATGAAGTCGATTTAATCATTTCGCATATAACCGAATTAGGAATAAACGTCATAATCAATGAAATCCATAGAGGACTATTATACAAAGACCAAGTGTATGATGATATTCGAACAGGCGACAGAATGACTGGCTATATCAAAACCATTCGCCCAGATAATAAAATAGATGTTTCGTTGCAAAAATTAGGGTATCAAAACATTGAACCTAATGCGGAGAAAATTCTTGATGAACTTAGAGCGAGCAGAGGTTTCCTTCGATTGAATGACAACAGTCATCCGGAAGATATAAAAACGGTATTGAAGATGAGTAAAAAGACATTCAAAAAAGCTATCGGCTCACTTTACAAAGACAAACTTATAGAAATTAAAGACGACGGAATCTATCTGATAAAAGAATAATTATTCTCCGGTTTCCGTTTCTGTTGGTAATGGAGTTTCTATTTCTGTTTTCTTCT
>JAYTGH010000430.1:0-4611 GCA_043733645.1 Flavobacterium sp.
CTGATTAATTTAAATCATTGTTTGGGTGGGTCTCCATGGTCAGGAATGGTGGGTCCACATGCGCAGGAATGGTGGGTCCACATGGTCAGGAATATACACACCTTTTGGCGGACCTGCTCAGATACTGGAATACCTGGGCAGGTACACGCATAAGACAGCCATCACCGCCCACCGTATAAAAGAGATAACGGACAGTGCAATCACTTTTACGTACAAAGATTACGCAGATGGAAAAAAGGAAAAATTAATGAGCTTAAGCCATGAAGAATTTGCAAGAAGATTTGAGCAGCATGTGTTGCCCAAGCGTTTTGTAAAAATTCGTCATGGGGGCTACCTGGCACACAACGGAAAAAACAAACGCATAGCGGACGTTCTTCAGCAATTGAGTCTGCCGCGGCCAATGCCAAAAGTGATCATACCATTTGGTGTGCAAATGCTGCAACGCACGGGGGTGGATTATACCTGTTGCCCAAAATGCAAAACGGGTAAGATGATAATAGTTGCCAGCTACCTCAACCACAATGGTACCCTGATAAATGTAAAAGACTTGCAGCGGCGCAGGACAAAAAATAAATCATCGCCGCTAAAAGGGGCGGCTACCTGAAAATTGAAACAAGCCAATGACGATACAAAAAATTAAGATAATAATTCACACCTGCAGTTCCATCAGATTGGGTAGGGGGCGGCATGCGAAGGCAATAAACAGACCCCATACTTTGCACCCGGAACCAAGACAAAATAGTATTAACAAAGTCGCAGAGGCTCACTATAAATCCTACAAAACCTCCTAAAGACCGGTGTCGCTGAACAGCGCATAGCCAAAAGTCCCGCCTATCACTGGTCGGGACTTTTGCGTTTTATTTTAAGAGGTTTTTATTTTGGGGACTTTCAGCTATACGACTTAATGTTACCTGCTGGCCTTTTTTGTAGTCATGTTATTAATTTATTTTCCCATGCTGTTTTATTGTCTTCGTTAGGAACAGCAATTACCAAAATTTTTCTTGGTCTTGTTATACCAACATAAGCAATTCTTAATTCTTCACTTTCTGAAATAGATATATTTTGATTTAGAATGGTTTTGTATGCCTTGCCAATGCCTTTTGTTTTTAACACTAAAAGTGTTGCATCAAATGTTTCGCCCTTTACGCTATGAACTGTTCCTAATCGATAATTTCTGTCAGTAACCTTTTCACTTTCATTTAGAAAAACTTGTTGAAATGTATAGTTGGTACCTGCGTTAGTAATGCTAAGTTGAAACTTTAATTTATTTTCTGTGAGGATTTGGTTTGTTGTTTTTACCCAATTGCCAAGTGTTGTGTCCGTTATTGGCAAGAGATTAATAAATTCAAATATCTGTGATTTGAAACTAACGAACCCAATCCTTCTTATCGTTTCTTCAATAGTTTCCTCTGAACAAAATGGAAGATTGCGAATTTGCTTTAACAGAGCTTTTTCAATTGCTTTAAATCCTCCTTTGAAATCGCCATTGTCATATAGAAATTTTCCTTTAGCAAAATCCTTTGTGTAGTTGTCGTGTGTTGTCCAAGGGCTTGAACCAAAGGGAACTTCTGGAATTCCCGTAATTTCATTGATTAAATTTTTGCTTCTATAAATTACTGCAACAGTTTGTTCTGAAACTTCAATTCCACTTTGATTACACTCTTCGATAAATTCCGCCACAATATGAGGAAGATTGTCATTGTATAGAATTACTCTTGGGGTGTGATTAAAGTTTTTGACTTCTTCACTTACTGCTGAAGAAATTTCTTCAAGGGAAGATATATTGTAAGTTGCATTGCAAATGAGTTGTGAACTTCTTCTACTTTCATTCAACACAATTGAGTTTTCCCAATCGTTAAATTTTTGATTAAGTAAATCAGGTCTTGCATCGTTCCATTCAAAAATTGCTTGGTCTGGGTCGCCAACAAGCATAACTTCATTAAGCCCGTTTGCTATAAGCAAATCAACAATTCGCATTTGAATTTCTGAAGTGTCTTGTGCTTCGTCAACAATTAAATAGGGAAATCTCAAAGCAACCGCCTTTGCAATTTGTGGAAACCCTTCAAGAATTTTCATCGCAAAATAATTAGCATCAGACTGGGTGGCGAAGCCACCTTTGTTAATATTTTTCTTTGAACGGGTAATATTTACATTATCTAACCAATTTGGAGGCATAACCCTATCATTGATTGCATAAAAACTTCCGTCAATCTTATAGCTTATGTTATCAAAAAGGCTGTCGCTGAAATATTTTCCCGTCCAAATACCATGTGGTTCTCCAACTAAAGTTGGTCTAACTTTACATTTTAATACTAAATGTCCATAGGGGAGAAAAATATATTTATTGATAAAGCTATCAATTGTACCTAAAAAATGAGGAAAAGAAATTTTATCACCTAATTGAAATTCTTTCGAATATTTTTTTTCAATTTCTTGCCATGCGACATTTGTAAACGAAAGGGCTGCTATTCCTTCATACTCTTTTTTCCAACTTAAAATCAGTCGGGAAAGTCTAGCACTTACACAAAAAGTTTTGCCACTTCCTGGGCAAGCTCTTACAACAAACTTACCTGTTTTGTCAAAGACAATTTCTCGCTGCTTATCTGATAGTGTTTCAAACATTACTCTCCTTTTACAGCATATTTAATTGCATTTTCAATATATGCTGGAACAATAAATGCGTTTTTTGCATTTGTATCAGAAGCAAGTTTAACAGCCAATCTGTGGGCTAACTCCGACTTGGCTTTATTAGAGATTACTTTTTGCAAAAAAGCTGCTGCATGAATTTTAATATCGCCATCGGCAATAATTTTTGCTGCTGATATTGGATGCATCTCAGCGAATATTTCTAATAAAATATTTTTGTTTCCTGCAATGAAAAGTTCAAATTCAAAAGTTCTTTCCGCTAAAAAAACCTTTAAATTTTTATTCGCAAGTTCAGTTGCAATTCTTGCCCTTGAAGTAATTTCTTCATCTTCCTCTGCTGTATCATCGTCTGTGATTAAAGAACATCTTGTCATTAGATTTTTGCTATCATCGTCATTATTAAACAAATTTGCAAAGTGAGAGAAAGCAATACCGTTTAAATTAACTAATTCAATTCCCGCTTTGTCAATATCGTATTCTTCCCCAATTATACTGCTGAAAGTAGGCATAAGAAGTGCTTCTGAAATTCCTTCAACTAAGATTACGCCGTTTGAAAAAAACATTTGAGACTTGGTTACATCCAAAAACTTGTGTAAATATTTCTGATTGTCTCCTGTAAGACCTGATTTAGTTAGGGAAAGGGCATGAATTTTATTTGAATGATTTTGCAAAACGATAACGGATTTCAAATTTGCTTTAGCAGTAATTGTAGGGGAGTGTGATGAAATGAATAATTGAAAACCTTGTTCTGTATCAAGTTTATTTAAATAATTGAAAAATAAATTTTGCAATTGAGGATGGAGGTGTGCTTCAGGTTCTTCAATCAACAAGGCTGCATATGTTTCCGATTGTAATATTTTCCTTTGCTTCAAATCACCTAAAACCGTTGCGGTGTAAATTAGATTATTGTATCCAAGTCCATTTTGATAGAGTTCAAAGTGCTTTTGTTTAGTAGAGTCACCATCAAGTAAATCATCTGAATAAATTGGCATTTGAATTTTCAAATTATCTACTAATTTATTGAAGTCAAACGGAAGGAATGAAATATCAACATGTTGTTGTTTATTTATAAAGCTAGTTTCTTTTAAATGCTCATTTATTTTTCCTTTTCCTTTTTCGACATGGTCCACCCAATCTGCATCATCGTCAACTGATGAACGAACTTTCTTTGCTAATTCTCTTTTCTTTTCTTGGTCTGTTTCGTGGTTGAGGTCAATTTGGATATTTGAATATAGTTGCCCTAATCTATTCCCTCTAACGGGTCTTAAATATTGTTCAGCATCTCTTAATGCGTCTAAATGAACATGATAAATTAAAAATAAAACTTCTGGAGCAATAGTTTGCCCTTCATTTGTGCCTCCCCAAACTTTATATTTTACTCTTTTATTTTCATCAAGATAATATCTGAAATGTAATTGTAAATCTTGAGTGCCATCTTCTTGAACACTTAGTAAGTCATTAAACCATCCTACCTCTGCTATATTGTCAATATGAAAATGTAAATGAAATTCAATATCATTCAATTGTTCACTTATTACTGATTTGTCAATGTGAAAATCTGAAAGTGAAATATAAATTTCTCTTCGCTGATTTCCGTAACTCAAACAAACTCGAAGAGCGTCAATTATAGCTGACTTACCTGCATTATTTTCACCTATCAAGACATTAAGTCCTTTGTTAAAATTTAAAGCAATATTTTCAATACTTCTAAAATTTTTGATGATAAATTTTTCTAAATACATATTATATTGATAGCTTATTTTATTTGAATGGTTGTGTCAGATGTTGGAACCGGCGCTAGGCTTGCAGGTAACGTTTAAGGCTTTACGATGTTGGGGAATCATTGAACGTCAGACCAACCAACAACAAAAGCCAAACTTGAAAAACAAATGTACAATACTTTGACCGTCCGCCCCAATATTGTAAAACCACTGTTAGCTACAGGTGGCGAATTGATAGAGCCTT
>JAYTGH010000431.1:0-1515 GCA_043733645.1 Flavobacterium sp.
TTTTAACCACACAACTCCTTGAAGAAGCTTTAGCGCATGTGCCTGGATGGGTTTATGCCGACAAATCGATTGAAAAACAATTTATTTTTACTGATTTTACGGAAGCTATGGCTGTAATGAACAAAATTGCAGTTATAGCCGAAGAAATGAACCATCATCCAGATTGGTCCAACGTATATAATAAATTGATTATTCGATTGTCAACTCATGACAGCAACGGAGTTACAACCAAAGATATTCGCCTGGCGCATGCTATAGAGATTATTGTGAAGGAGATTCAAAATCAGTAACGTATTCTTTTAAATAATGATTAAGGTTTAGTCCTTGTTTTTATTGTTTAAACTTTGAAATTCCGTCTTTTAGCCACGCTAAATAGTGATCTATGTTTGGAGTATAACTTATTGGAGTATTCAGTTTTTCTTCTTTTAAATCGATTAACACATAAAAAGGTTGCGTGTTGGTTTTGTATTTGGTAATAATAAATTCTGTCCATTTATCGCCAATCGTGGTAATTTCATTACCTGTTTCTTTTGAAACTATTTGTTCACTTTTAGGCAATTCCCTTTTATCATCGACATACAACGAAATTAAAACTACTTCGTTTTTCAATACATTTAAAACCTTTTCATCCGACCAAACATTGTTTTCCATCTTACGGCAATTTACACAGGCATAACCCGTAAAATCAAGCATAACAGGCTTGTTTACCGTTTTGGCGTAAGCTAATCCTTTGGCATAATCACTAAAAACGGTTAATCCGTGTGGACCAATTTCCGCTCCATCAGGTAATCCCTCTTTTGATAAAGTCGAAATATTTCCGAAAAATCCAGTTGGACTTTCGCTATATGTTTGTGGTGGTGGAAAAGCGCTTATTAATTTTAACGGCGCACCAAATAACCCCGGAATCAAATAAATAGTGAATGCCAAAACCACTAATCCTAAAGATAATCTCCCAACAGAAATATGAGTTACCGGACTATCGTGTGGAGTCATTATTTTGCCAAATAAATACAGTGCCCAAGTTCCGAAAACAGCAATCCATAAAGCCAAGAAAACTTCTCTTTCAAGCAGATGCAATTGTAAAACCAAATCGGCATTGGATAAAAATTTAAAAGCTAACGATAATTCTAAAAATCCTAAAGAAACTTTCACTGTATTCAACCAGCCACCAGATTTTGGTAGTGATTGTAACCAACTTGGAAACATCGCAAAGAGCATAAACGGTAAGGCCAAAGCAGAAGAAAAACCAAGCATTCCAACAATAGGTGCAATTCCTCCTTTCGAAGCTGATTCTACTAAAAGCGTTCCAACAATTGGTCCAGTGCAGGAAAAGGAAACTATTGCTAAAGCCAAAGCCATAAATAATATTCCGACAATTCCGCCTCTATCAGCTTGTCTATCAACTTTGTTTGCCCACGAATTCGGCAACATAATTTCGAAAGCACCAAGGAAAGATGCAGCAAAAACTATAAGCAGAATAAAGAAAAACAAGTTAAACCATGGATTTGTTGACAA
>JAYTGH010000432.1:0-1514 GCA_043733645.1 Flavobacterium sp.
AGCACCGCGAGCTCCATCAATTTCTCTTTGCCCTTCGATGAAATCTTTGATACCGCCCATTAAGGTTTCTATATTTTCAATACGCGCAATGCCTTCGGGGGTTCCGTCTTTTTTGAGTTCCTGAATTAAACCTGTTTTTTTAGCTACATGTTCCGTTAGCACAAACGCATCTTGCTGCTCATTGATGATTTGGAAACTCTTAATCATCGTCACAAAATCTTCCAACTTTTGTTTGGTGCCCGAGTTTAATTTCAAATCAATTTTATCAATGTTTTCCATCACTTCAAAAACGGAGCGCTTGTAATGATTTGCGGCAACTGTCAGTTTTTCAATTGTTGTATCTCCTATTCCACGCGCGGGATAATTAATGACACGAACCAAAGCTTCTTCATCTTTTGGATTAATTACCAATCGCAGATAACACAACACATCCTTGATTTCCTTTCTTTGATAAAAAGACAAACCACCATAAATTCTATACGGAATGTCTCGTTTGCGCAAAGCGTCTTCCATCGCTCTTGATTGTGCATTGGTTCGATACAAAATCGCGAATTGACCGTTAAGCATTTGGTTACGCATCTTTTGTTCAAAGATTTCACTGGCTACAAAACGCCCTTCTTCACCATCAGTAATGCTGCGATGCACTTTTACTTTGGAACCATAATCATTGGCTGTCCATACTATTTTATCGAGCTTGGTTTTATTCTTATCGATAATCGAATTGGCGGCTTCAACAATATTCTTTGTCGAACGATAATTCTGTTCTAACCGGTAGGTTTTTACATTTTCATAATCTTTTTGAAAGTTGAGAATGTTATTGATATTTGCTCCACGGAAAGCATAAATACTTTGGGCATCATCGCCAACAACGCAAATATTTTGAAATCGATCACTCAACGCACGCACAATCAAATACTGGGAATGATTTGTATCTTGGTACTCATCAACCAAAATATATCGAAAACGGTCTTGGTATTTTGCTAATACATCCGGAAAACGGTTCAGGAGTTCGTTGGTTTTCAATAACAAATCATCAAAATCCATCGCGCCAGCTTTAAAACATCTGTCTACATAATTGGCATAGATTTCACCCAATCGAGGCTTTTTGCTCATGGCATCCTGCTCTTGTAATTCGGGATTGTTTAAGTAAGCTTTAACAGTAATTAATGAATTTTTATAGGAGGAGATTCTTCCTAAAACTTGTTTTGGTTTATAGATATCTCTGTCTAATTGCATTTCCTTGATTATCGCCGAAATCAATCGAACACTGTCTTGTGTATCATAAATAGTGAAGTTAGATGGATATCCCAATTTATCGGCTTCGCTTCTTAAAATCCGTGCAAACACAGAGTGAAATGTTCCCATCCAAAGATTTTTGGCTTCGTTGGTTCCAACAATATCCGCAATACGCTTTTTCATTTCGCGGGCGGCTTTGGTGGTAAACGTCAATGCCAAAATATTAAACGCATCTACACCCAAACTCATCAAATAGGAAATTCGAACCGTTAGTACAC
>JAYTGH010000433.1:0-4587 GCA_043733645.1 Flavobacterium sp.
CCAAAATGTGTTTGTTACGATATGCTTTTTGGATGTCCGGGTTGGCTTGAAGGCGTTATTCAGGCGCAAGCTTTTATCAAGGCCGGAATGGCAAAAAAGTGTCTGGTCATTGGAGCAGAAACACTTTCTCGCGTTGTTGATTTACACGATAGAGATTCAATGATTTATTCAGATGGTGCAGGTGCCACTGTCATTGAGGCTACTGATGAAGCTGGTGGGATTTTAGCGCACGAAACGGCTACGTTCACTTATGATGAAGCGTATTATTTATTTTTTGGAAATTCATTCAATAAAACACACGATCCAGATGTGCGTTATATCAAAATGTATGGCAGAAAAATTTACGAATTTGCTTTAAGTCAAGTACCAAAAGCAATGAAAGAATGTCTTGAGAAAAGTGGTGTTGCAATTGGTGACGTGAAAAAAATTCTTATTCATCAGGCCAACGAAAAAATGGATGAAGCCATTATACAACGTTTTTATAAACTTCATGATCAAACGCCTCCGGACGGAATTATGCCGATGAGTATTCACAAATTAGGGAATTCAAGTGTGGCAACTGTTCCGACATTATATGATTTATTGGTAAAAGGCGAACTTGAAAATCATTCGATTAAAAAAGGTGATGTTATTCTTTTCGCTTCGGTTGGTGCTGGAATGAATGTCAATGCTATCGTTTATAAAATGTAAAAAAGTTGGAAGTTGGAAGTTAGAAGTTGGAAGAAAAAAGTAAATTTGCAATCCAATTTCTTCAATCATGTATGAAAAAACATATCCAAGCAAGCGCTTTACATTAACTTTAGCTTTTCTGCAAAAACACATACAAACTTCAGAAACCATATTTGATCTTGGTGTTCCAAATCCATTTTCAAAAATCATGGAGGAAAATGGTTATACCGTTATCAATACTAAAGGTGAAGATTTGGATAACGACCAAACAGCCTTACAAAATGAAAACTATAAAGTCTTTACCGGTTTTGAAATTTTTGAGCATTTGTTGAATCCCTACACAGTTTTGGAAAACGTAAACTGCGACAAATTATTAATTTCGATTCCTTTGCGATTATGGTTTTCTCCGGCTTACAGAAGCAAAACCGATCAATGGGACAGGCATTACCACGAATTTGAAGATTGGCAATTGGATTGGCTTTTAGAAAAAACTGGTTGGAAAATCATCGACCGTCAAAAGTTTACGCATCCTGTGAAGAAACTTGGTTTCCGTCCTTTGTTAAGATATTTCACTCCACGCTATTATATGGTTTATGCTGAAAAAGTAAAATAATTGTTGCTTTTTAGTTACTCCTTTAAAACCACCTAAATCAGATAGTCTTTTTTATTTCATTTTTTGTTGATTTTTTTATAATCATTTGACTTTCAAAAACATGAATTTTTTTTCAATTTTATAACCGTAAACATCACTCCATAAAATTGTTAAATCTTTGATGAAAATCTAATTTTTAAGAATTGGACCAAAGTGTAAAATTTATTAAAATTTTAGCGCTCAAAAAAAAGTAGTAATTGTAAGTTTTTATGTAATTATATCTTACTTTATTAACAAATAAATGCATTTCGTCGATTTTATTTGTTATTTTATCGATAATAACTGTATGTTTGAAATGTAATTAAACAAAACCCTAAAATCTATTATTATGAAGAAATTATTTACTTTTTCAATGTTGACTGTTTTTACATTTTCTTTCGGTCAAAAGTTATTTATTGTTAAATCTGATGAAAAATTCGGAATTATTAATGAGTCTGGTGTAGAAGTTATTCCACCAAAATATAATGCTATTGAAGACTTCGACAAAATGCATCCAAATTGGGCAAAAGTAGAACTTGAAAACCTATATGGCTTTGTTGACAAAAGCGGAAAAATTATAGTTGAGCCAAAGTATCAAACTATTGAAAATTATGATGAGTACAATTCGGGCTGGGCAATGATTATTAAAGATGGTAAATATGGCTTCATGAATGAAGAAGGAAAAGAAATTGTTCCTCCAATTTATGACAAAGTTGGAAAATTTGGTGACTATACAAAAGAATGGATACTCGTTGAAAGTCAAGGCCTAAAAGGGTTTATTGACAAAGACGGTAACATAGTTGTTCCGGTAAAATATGCAGATGTGTCTAAATTTGATTCTGTTAGAAAAAATTGGGCTCTAGTTAAAAACAGAAAAGAAAAGCTTGGTTTTATAGATAAAACAGGCAAAGAAGTAATTCCTGTAATTTATGATACAATCGAGGCTTTCACTAAAAAGAAGGATAAACCAACCGAATTAGCAACTGCTGAATAGCTGTTTACATTTTATAATTAGTAAAAAAGGATTTCTTAACGGAAATCCTTTTTTTATGGTTTCAAATTTCTATTTTTACCCTATCAACCCATATCAAAATGGACTATTACATTGTCATCCCTTCTCACAATGAGGAAAAATATATTGAGCTGACCATAAAATCCCTGATTGAACAAACAGTTTTGCCAAAAAAAATAGTGGTAGTCAATGACAATTCTACTGATAAAACTGCAGAAATTGTTTTGGCTATCGCCGACAAACATTCTTGGATTTCATTGGTCAATAAAACTTCCGATGCCATTCATTTACCGGGAAGCAAAGTGATTCAGGCGTTTCAAAAGGGTTTAGAAACTTTGGATGACAATTATGATTTCATTGTAAAAGCAGATGCCGATTTGATTTTTCCGTTAAATTATTTTGAAACCATAATTTCTCATTTCAAATCAGATGAAAAAATAGGAATGGCTGGAGGCTTTGCCTACATTGAGAAAAATGGCGATTGGATTTTAGAAAACCTAACCGATAAAGACCATATTCGCGGTGCTTTTAAAGCTTATAGAAAAGAATGTTTCAAACAAATTGGCGGGTTAAAACCAGCCATGGGTTGGGACACAGTTGATGAGTTATTGTGTAAATTTTATAATTGGAAAGTAGTAACCGATGAAACGCTAAAAGTAAAACACTTAAAACCAACCGGTGCCAATTATAACAAAACCTCACGTTACAAACAAGGCGAAGCTTTTTACAGTTTGGGTTACGGATTTTTTATCACCGCTATTGCTTCGCTAAAACTAGCGATGCGAAAAGGAAAACCATTGTTATTCGTTGATTACATCAATGGATTTTGGAAAGCAAACTCAGCAAAAAAATCACTTTTAGTTACAGCGGAACAAGCCAAATTCATTCGGAATTACCGCTGGAAAAAGATGAAGGAAAAGCTCTTTTAAACCTAAAAAACTCACAACTCATAACTCATAACTCATAACTTCTCCCTATTTTTGACAATATTTTTAACTCATGATGCTAGTCCGGTATTTATCGCAAATAGGGAAATATTTCCTGATGTGGAAAGAGATTTTCAACAAACCGACAAAGTGGTCGGTCATGAGAACTTTAATCTTCAAGGAAATTGATGATTTAATTATTGACTCACTCGGAATTGTTTGCTTCATTTCTTTCTTTGTTGGTGGCGTAGTTGCAATACAAACTGCATTGAACTTGACCAATCCGTTAATTCCAAAATATCTTATTGGTTTTGCCACAAGACAATCGGTAATCCTAGAATTTGCTCCCACTTTTATATCCATAATCATGGCGGGAAAAATGGGCTCGTTTATCACATCGAGCATAGGAACAATGCGTGTTACCGAGCAAATTGATGCTTTAGAAGTTATGGGTGTAAACTCTTTAAATTATTTAGTTTTTCCAAAATTGATGGCACTTCTACTCTATCCTTTTGTTATTGGAATTGCTATGTTTTTAGGTATTTTTGGTGGTTGGATTGCCGCTGTATATGGTGGTTTCGCTTCGAGTAATGATTTTGTAACTGGACTTCAACAGGAATTTATCCCTTTTCATATTGCGTATGCTTTCATTAAAACCTTTGCTTTTGCTTTAATTCTGGCTACAATTCCATCCTTTCATGGCTATTATATGAAAGGTGGCGCACTCGAAGTTGGAAAAGCTAGTACGGTTTCATTTGTGTGGACATCGGTAACAATTATTTTGGTGAACTATATATTAACCCAATTACTCCTAACCGCATGATAGAAGTTAAAAATGTCGAGAAATCATTTGGAGAGGCTAAGGTTTTAAAAGGGGTTTCTACCATTTTTGAAACTGGAAAAACTAATTTAATTATTGGTCAAAGTGGTTCCGGGAAAACGGTTTTGCTTAAAAGTTTACTCGGAATTCATACACCCGATAAAGGAACAATTTCTTTTGACGGCAGAATTTATTCGGAATTAACACCCGATGAAAAAAGAGAATTACGTACAGAAATCGGTATGGTATTTCAGGGAAGTGCACTTTTTGACAGCATGACTGTAGAAGAAAATGTTGGGTTTCCGTTGAAAATGTTTACCACTAAAACGGCTGCTGAAATTAAAGAACGTGTCGATTTTGTAATTGACAGAGTTGATTTAAAACAAGCACATCATAAAAAACCTTCTGAACTTTCGGGTGGAATGCAAAAACGTGTGGCGATTGCCCGTGCAATTGTAAACAATCCGAAGTATCTTTTTTGTGATGAACCTAATTCCGGTTTAGATCCAAAAACAGCTATAATTATCGA
>JAYTGH010000434.1:0-4581 GCA_043733645.1 Flavobacterium sp.
TAAACTCCATAATCCTTAGCATTGTATAAATCGATTAGTTTTTTTGGTGCATCAAACTCGTAATCGCCTGGAATATATTTTTCGATAACGCCATCTAAATAAGAGAAAGGTTCATAAAAAACAGCATCATTAGGTTTATACCCTTTTATTTTCCCATACGTTACACGAAGTGTACTATTTGCATCAGGGAAATTTCTGTTTTTTGGAAATAATTCTAATATGGCTTTCATGTAGGTTCTTTGTGCAGCGCTATTTCTTAGATTTATTTCGTCATATTTAGGCATTACATTTTTTAAATGCGCATCAACAATTATTTTGGCTATTTTATATCCTTCGTCATTATTTAATTTTTCTAAAACAGTTTTTGCATCACCGGTTAATAATTCTTTGATTTTATCAAAACTGATTAATTGCGATTTTGTAAAAACTTCGTTAGCTACATTTTCAGCATTGCTATTTTCTAATGAACTGGGTAAAAATTGTTTTGGATACTTTTTGCTATAAATAGTAAGTAACTGTTTGAAAACTTCCTGATTAACATTTAGATTAAACTCATCATAAAATTCTCCCCAACCATTTATTAAAACAGTTCTCCTGTCGTTAAACGCTTGCTCACCTTTGGTGTTATACAATTGCTCTAATTGATATAATTTATAACCAACATTAAGTATTTCAGAATTTGTTCCGACAATTTCATTAAAATAATCTTTCGCTAAAGCGTAATCTTTGATTTCGGTATAATTTTTTTCAAATTCAGGAATTAGATTTCCATATTCTGCCTGTTTTCCTGCTTCGATAACTTTCTCTTGGAATTTTTTTTCAAATTTTTGTTTAGCTCCAACAGCATTCGATTTTTTCAAACCTTTGATTTCTCCTTGCCATTTTTTCCATGAATTGGCAATAGATTGATTTTTAGAAGCGTACTGAATTTTTATAGTTTTATCATTTCGCATAAATCCATCTTGCACTTTTAAAGTAATATCCCGAATTTCAATTTTGGCAGGATCAGAAGTGTTTACAATTTGTTCAACTGCAAACGACGGCAAGTACTCCTGTGTTGTTCCGGGATAACCTAAAACCAAAGTAAAATCATTTTCTTTCAAACCTTTAATTGAAATTGGAAAATAATATTTTGGTTTGTAAGGCACGTTTTCCGTGGAATACTCTGCTGGACGATTATCTTTATCAGCATAAATCCTGAATAATGAGAAATCGCCAGTATGTCTTGGCCAAACCCAATTATCAGTAACATCAGCAAACCTTCCAATCGAACTTGGTGGTGCACCAACTAGTCGAATGTCTTTAAACGTTTCAGTTACAAAAAGTAAATATTGATTGCCGTTGTAAAATGTTTTAATGACGTTTTCTTCCCAAGTTTCTTTTGGTAATGTTTTGGTCAGATTAGCAATGTTTTCCTGAATTTTTTTCTGTTTATCAGCTTCTGCAATAATTGAAGCAACACCGTCCAGCACTTTTGTAGTAACATCATCAATGCGCACAACAAACGATACTATCATGCCTTTATTAGGCAACTCATCTTCCATTTTGTAGGCCCAAAAGCCATCAGCTAAATAATCGTGTTCAACTGTTGAATGATTTTGAATGGCATCAAAACCGCAATGATGATTGGTCAAAATCAAACCTTTATCCGAAATCACTTCGGCAGTACATTTCTTGTCAAATTGCGGAACACCATCTTTTATACTCGACTTATTGATGGAATAAATTTGCTCGGCTGTGATTTTCATGCCAAGACTTTTCATCTCGTCTTCGTTCATTCCTTTTAATAAGGATGGAATCCACATACCGCCTTGTTGTGCAGAAACTTGTACGGCAATGAATAAAAAGACTAGTTTTAAAAATTTCATAAGGTAAATTATTGATGAAAATGAGTTTGCACTTTGCTTTATTTGTTACAAATATGTTTCAATATAACAGCAGTTGCGCCTTTATTCATTTGAACAAAAGTCGAGCAAATATGACCTTTTTCGTGACGAATGTCTTCATTAGAAATTAAATTGGAAAAAGCATCATTGAGTTCATTTTGATTCGAAATAGAAATGCAACCTTCTTGATGAACTAAAGCCACAGCTTCAGCAAAATGCGAAAAATTTGGACCAACTATAATCGGAATCCCAAAGGTTGCTGGTTCCAAAATATTATGAACGCCTGGATTTCCATAACCACCGCCAACATAGGCAATATCAGCATAACTGTAGATTTTGGTCAGAATTCCAATAGTGTCAACGATTAAAACATCGTATTCAGACAAATCAATATTTCCTTTTTCAGAAAACAAAATCACTTTTTTCGAAATCGAGTTTTTCAATTCCTGAATTTGTTCCGCATTAATATTGTGAGGCGCAATAATGAATTTTACTTTTTCATTGGTTTTATTGATGTAATTCATTAGCAAGCTTTCGTCTTTTGGCCAGGAACTTCCGATTACGATAGTTGTTGTATTGTTTTTGAATTGCCCGATAAAATCCAAAGAGTTGTCCCGTTCTAAAATAGAAACTACACGGTCGAAACGCGTATCGCCAGAAATTTTCACATTATTGAAACCAAGTTTCTGTAACAACAATTTCGAATTTTCATTTTGCACAAAAAAGTAATCGAAAGCCTTTAAGGCGTTTCGGTAAAAACCACCATACCATTTGAAAAACGCCTGATTTTCTCTAAAAATTCCCGAAATTAAATAGGTTTTGATATTACGTTTTTTAAGTTCATTCAAATAATTTGGCCAATATTCATATTTGATAAAGAAAACCAAATCAGGATGAACTCTGTTTAAGAATTTTTGAGCGTTTGATTTTGTATCTAAAGGCAGATAAACAGTAGTATCAGCAGTAGTATTGTTTTTGCGAACCTCATAACCCGAAGGCGAAAAGAACGTCACAATAATTTTATGATTTGGAAATTGATCTTTGATTTTTTCCATCACAGGTAAACCTTGTTCAAATTCGCCTAAAGAAGCGGCATGAAACCAAATCGTTTTATCGGAGGAATTGATTTTGCTTTCCAATGTTTGAAAAACGGTCTTTCTTCCGTTAACAAATAGCTTTATTTTTGGACTAAAAAGTGCCAATAATTTTACTATTTGGGAAGCCAAAAGCATCAATAAATTGTATAGAAAAAGCATCCAGAAAAATTTGTTGCGCTAAAATACGTTTCTTTTGCCGAATAGGATATTCTACTTCAGAATTTCTTACTTTTGCATCACAAATTTCAGAATCATGGCACGAGCAAGACGAAAATTTGTATTTAATTGATATTTCCTATGCGAATTGCATATTACTTTTAAAAATCAATAAGAATTCAATATGAAAAAAATACAAATGGTTGACTTAAAAAGTCAATACGAAAAAATAAAAACCACTGTTGATGCTTCTATTCAGGAAGTTTTAGATACAACAACTTATATTAATGGACCAAAAGTTCACGAATTTCAAAAAAACCTAGAGCAATATTTAGACGTAAAACATGTAATTCCGTGTGCCAACGGAACAGATGCTTTGCAAATTGCAATGATGGGATTAGGATTAAAGCCTGGTGACGAAGTTATCACTGCCGATTTTACGTTTGCTGCGACCGTAGAAGTTATAGCTTTATTACAATTAACGCCGGTTTTGGTTGATGTTGATGTGGTGAATATGAACATTTCTATCGAAGCTATTAAAAAAGCAATCACCCCAAAAACCAAAGCAATTGTTCCAGTTCATTTGTTCGGAAGAGCTGCTAATATGGAAGCGATTATGCGAATTGCTAATGAACATAATTTGTATGTAATTGAAGATAATGCACAGGCAATTGGAGCTAATTGTAAATTTTCTGATGGGACCAAAAAGAAAGCAGGAACGATTGGTCATGTATCGTCAACTTCATTCTTTCCTTCTAAGAATTTAGGATGTTATGGTGATGGTGGAGCCATTTTTACTAATGACGATGCATTAGCACATACTATTCGCGGAATTGTAAATCACGGAATGTATGTTCGTTATCACCATGATGTGGTTGGTGTAAACTCACGTTTAGATAGTATTCAGGCAGCAGTTCTAAATGCAAAATTACCATTTTTAGATAGTTATAACGAAGCAAGACAAAATGCGGCACGAAAATATTCTGCAGCTTTTGAAGGAAACAAAAATATCATCGCACCAACTATTTGTGACATCTGTGATTGCCATGTTTTTCATCAATATACATTGAGAATTATTGATGCCGACAGAGATGCATTAATGGAACATTTATTGGCTAAAGGTATTCCGTGTGCCATTTATTATCCAATTCCGTTGCATTTACAAAAAGCCTATGTAGATTCAAGATATAGAGAAGAAGATTTCCCGATTACGAATCAATTGGTGAAAGAAGTAATATCGTTGCCAATGCACACAGAGCTTGATGACGAGCAAATCAAATTTATTACGGATAGCGTTTTAGAATTCTTGGACAGATAAAAGATAATAGACAAAGAGCTGAGAGACAAGTTGTAGATAAAATCTATTATCTATCCGTCTATCATCTATCATCTAAATAAAATATGAAAATACTAGTAACTGGCGGTTTAGGATTTATTGGTTC
>JAYTGH010000435.1:0-1506 GCA_043733645.1 Flavobacterium sp.
AATACCATTAAAAAAGAAGGTCGCCCTTCATACCAAAGTTCGTTGTTCTTGAAGCTTTATATTTATGGCTATCTAAATGGCATACGTTCATCACGTAAATTAGAAAAAGAATGCCTTCGTAATATTGAGTTGCAATGGCTTATGAGTGGGCTCACACCAAACTATCATTCTATTGCTGATTTCAGAAAAGTAAATCCACAGGCACTACGCAATACTTTTAAATTATTTGTATTGTTTTTAAAAGAGGCTGATTTAATAGCAGGGAATGTCATAGCGATAGATGGCACAAAAGCCAGAGCACACAATAGCAAGAAGAATAATTATAATCCCAAAAAGATAGAACGTCATATCGCATACATCGAAGAAAAGACCAATCAGTATTTAAAAGAATTAGATGAAGCTGATAAAAATGAACAAGTAGAAAAAGTAAAAAACATTCATAAAAAACTAACCCGCCTTAAAACGCAAAAAATAAAATACGAAAACCTCACAGCTCAATTAGAGCAAACGGGAGAGCCACAAGTAAGCACCACTGATGCCGATGCAAGAGCATTGCTAGTGCATGGGCAAGTAGTAGAAGTAAGTTATAATACACAAGCAGCTATTGATGATAAATACAAATTAGTAGTAGGCACACACACCATTAATCGCAACGATAGAAACGCCTTAAGCAACATCGCTTTAGAAACAAAGGAAAATATACAAGCAGACACATTTATCGTATTAGCTGATAAAGGTTATAATAATGCTAAAGAAATAGAAGCTTGTCAAAACAAAGGATTAACAACTATTGTAGCTCAACAAGAAATAGTAAACAGTAATGATAAAGGAACTACCAAAGAATATTTAGTGACTAATTTTGTTTATCAAAAAGAAACAGATACTTACATCTGCCCACAAAATCAAAGGCTTACAACAACAGGAACATGGCATACTAAGAAGCGTGATAGCGGCTCACATCAATTTAAAAAATACCGCACTAGTGCTTGCAAAACCTGTGAAGCATTAAAGCTTTGTACAGCCAAAGCAGATGGTAAAAGAGAAATAGAACGAAGCCAATACGCCGAAGCTTTAGAAACAAACAATAAAAATTACAGAGAACAATACGCCTTATACCGCAAGCGACAAGAACTAAACGAACATGTATTTGGAACGATAAAAAGAGTATGGGGCTATTACTACACCAATCTTAAAGGATTAAAAAAAGTAAATGGCGAGTGGAGTTTAATTATGATGGTTTATAATATTAAACGCACACAAAACATATTAGGTTTTGATAAATTGATGCAAAAATTAAACGCTTGGAAGCCAAAATACAAAAAGGAGTGGCTTTATCCACAAAAAACTAACAAAACAGAAGCCGTTATAAGAACTTTATTTTTTGAAATAAAAATGGCAGCCTAAATTTTTGCTATTATTATAAGCCAACCAAATCAACCAAAACGAATTTTACAACCTTGTTTTTTTGAAATAGATTTTAAAAACGGAGTTTTTTCACAACCTGAC
>JAYTGH010000436.1:0-11924 GCA_043733645.1 Flavobacterium sp.
GGAAGTTAAGAAAGTAGATATTCTTGGTGTTGATGATAAAGAAGTAGAAATTGCTGTCGATATTTTTAAAATGACCGCAGCTCAAGTTTCGTTTGACGATATTCAAAATGCCGTGAAGTATGAAAATATGACGCTTTCAGGTGGAAATTTAACCTCACAAGGTTCTCGAAATAACATCAGAATTGTAGGTGAAATCAAAGATCCTAAAGAACTTGAGAACGTTATTGTAAAACACTTCAACGGAACCGTTTACTTAAAAGATATCGCTACCGTTTCATTCAAAGAGAAAGAAAAAACTACTTATGCCCGTGAAAAAGGAACCGAAGTGGTGATGCTAAACGTGAAAAAACGTTCGGGTCAAAACATGATTTCGGCTATTGATCAGGTAAAAGAAAAAATCAAATCAGCGCAAGAAAGTTATTTGCCAAAAGATTTATCATTAAAACTAACCAATGACCAATCTTCTCGTGTTGAGCATCAGGTTAATGAACTTTCAAATCATATCATTTTTGGCATTGTACTGGTAATGATTGTATTGATGTTTACCATGGGATTGCGAAACTCGCTGTTTGTTGGTGCGGCTATTCCATTGTCTATGATGATGGCGTTTACAATTCTTTCGGCATTCGGATTGACTTTAAACACGATGGTTTTATTCGGATTGGTAATGGGATTAGGAATGCTTGTTGACGACGGAATTGTAGTTGTCGATAACGTTTTTGCCAACATGAAAAAAGGAATGCCGCGAATTCAGGCGTCAAAAATTGGTATTGGCGAAATAGCCTGGCCAGTTATTTCTTCTACAGCGACAACTTTAATGGCATTTTTGCCATTCGCATTGTGGCCTGGAACCATGGGTAAATTCATGAAGTATTTCCCAATTACATTGACAATAACATTGAGTGCTTCTTTATTCGTTGCAATGGTTGTGAATGCTGCCATGACAGGTGGTTCGATGGATATTGAAGATAAAAATGTTACTAAAAAATCAGCGAAAACCTATTCTATAATTTTCACCATTGTTGCTGTGATATTTGTATTGCTTGGTAATATTTATGATTCGAAATTGGCTAGAGCAATTGGACATTTAGCGATAATTTCCCTTGGATTAATGTGGCTGTATAAAATCAAATTGTACCAATGGACACAAGATTTTCAACATAGCTTTTTCCCGAGAATGGAGAAAAAATACCAACGCTTTTTATCAATAATATTATCCGGAAGAAATGCGTGGATTGCTTTAGGAACTATTATTGGAATGTTGTTTTTATCATTCCTATTATTAGGTATTTTCCCGAGAAAAGTATTGTTCTTCCCTGATAATATTCCGAAACAAGTTATTACCTATATCGAGTATCCACAAGGAACAGATATTGAAAAAACCAACAAGGCCACCAAATTTGTGGAGAAACAGGTTATTACAATTTTAAAGAAATATATTGATCCAAAAACCAATGAAAACTTCCTTGCCGAAAGCATTGTTTCTCAAGTTGGTATTGGTGCAGGAAACCCAAATGTTGATGCCGGAAACTCTTCGGAAACGCCTTTTAAAGGAAAAGTGACGGTAAATTTCTCTGAATTCAAATTCAGAAGAGGTTATAATACTTCCGATGTTTTAGAAGAAATCAGAGCAAAAGTAAAAGGAATTGCCGGAGCAAAAGTTACGGTAGAGAAAGATGCCAATGGCCCGCCTGCTGGTTATCCTATTAGTATTCAATTAACTGGCTCTGCCGGGACCGACTATGATGTGATGTTGAAAGAAGCTGACAAAATGATTGCTTTTGTAAATTCAAAAAACATCCCCGGAATTGAAAGATTAAATGTTGACGTAAATAAAGAAAGTCCGGAACTAGAAGTAAAAGTTGACCGAGTTAATGCAGGAAGTGTTGGCGTTTCTACTGGACAGTTAGGTTTTAACTTGCGTCGTTCGGTTTATGGTCAGGAAATTTCGACATACAAAGAAGGTGATGACGATTATAATATTGTGATGAGAATGCAGGAAGACCAACGTAAAAATGAAAATGTCCTTTTCAATCAATCGTTGACTTTTAGAAATCAGAGCAATGGACAAATCGTACAAGTTCCTATTTCGGCAGTATCGCAAACGGAAAAAGTAAACACGTATAACCAAATTAAAAGAAAGAACTACAAACGAATCTTGACTATATATTCGAATGTGTTGACGGGTTATAATGGTGACGCAATTACCAAACAAATTGCGACAGAATTGAATGGATATCAAATGCCAAAAGACGTAACCTATTCGTTCTCGGGAGTGCAGGAAGAGCAAGGAAAAAATCAAAGTTTCTTATTCTATGCCTTATTTTTAGCGTTGGCCGGAATTACTATTATTATCGTATTACAGTTTAATTCGGTTTCAAAAACTATGGTGATTTTGTTTACGGTATTGTTAAGTTTTAGTGGCGTTTTCTACGGTTACATAATTGCCAATATGGATTTCGTAATCTTGATGACGATGATGGGAATTATTTCCTTGGCGGGAATTGTGGTGAAGAACGGAATTGTATTAATGGATTTCTTCGTCTTACTCTTAGATAAAAAAGTAACTGACAAAGGTGTTGAATCGCATAACGATTTATCATTGGATGAAATAAAAGCAGTAATTATTGAAAGTGGAAAATCGCGTCTACGCCCTGTTTTATTGACTGCGTTAACAGCGGTTCTAGGTTTGATTCCGTTAGCAATTGGTTTGAACTTTGACTTCTTCGGCTTGATAACCGATTTGAATCCACACTTGTATATGGGCGGTGACAATGTTATTTTCTGGTCGCCATTGGCTTGGACTATCATCTTCGGATTGACTTACGCTACAGTGTTAACTTTAGTAATGGTTCCGGTAATGTTCTACTTAGTCAAACGAGTAAAATACTGGATTAGAGATAGAAGAAATAGTAATATTGAAGCTGAAGCTTAATTTTCAATAATAATTAAATAAAAAAGGGAACTCAAATTGAGTTCTTTTTTTTATGGACAGTTGTCCAATTTTTTTTACTCGCATCTTTTTTAAGACACTTTTTGTCCAATTTTTTTTAGTAATACATTTTTTTGGACACTTTTTAGCCTAATTTTTTTCTATGCAAAAATTTTGCAACAGATTAAAAAAATAAAGGGAACTCAAATTGAGTTCCCTTTTTTCATTATAAACAATTAACTTTTTTAATTTTTAGCCAATGCATCTTGTTTCCAAGATTTAACCGAAGCTACTCTGCTGTTTGAATAGTCAACTTCGCTTAAGGATTTGTCACTCCAAAAAAACCATTTCCCGGTTTTTTCACCATTTGTGTATTCACCAATTGATTTTTTATTTCCATTAGTATCATAAGCAACCCAACTTCCTTCCAACTTTCCATCTTTAAAATGACCTTGTTGTTGGATTTGCCCATTATCATAGTAGTAAGTAGCTTTTACTAAGTTACCTTCTTGCTCCAAAACTGGTTTCTTTGCTTGCGCGAAAGTCAATGCTGAGATTGCTAAAGCGCCTAAAATTAGTATCTTTTTCATAGTTGTAGGTTTTATGTATTCATAATTATATAACAAATGTATACAATATTTTACATTTAAAAAACTTTTACTTAACAATTTGGTAACATTGAATGAAAATTTAACATTAGAAAATAAAAAAGCCCTGATTTCTCAGAGCTTTTAAAATCAATAGTTTAGCTAATTTACTGAAGCAAACTGCTTAGTTGTTCTTGTAATTTTGGGTCTGAAGGTCTTGCCGCATCAGCATCTATAATTTTTCCGGATGGATCAATTAATATAAATCTTGGAATCGTATTAACCTCAAATGCCTTGATAAAATCAGAAACCGGTGTTTTGCCTGCATACAACTGAATACCGCTCAATTCCTTATCAGTGACAAACGTTTTCCATTTGTCATGATCTTTTTCGGCATCAACAGAAATGCTGACGAATTCAATGTTTTTTCCATGTAGAGCCGCTTCCATTTTCTTTAATGACGGAATCTCAGCACGACAAGGTCCACACCAGGTTGCCCAGATGTCAATATAAACATATTTCCCTTTTAAGCTTTCCAGCGTTGTTTTACCACTAGCATGATTTTCATAATCAAAATTAGGTGCCGCAACATTATTCATTTTTTTCTTGGCTTGTGCCATCGCATAATATTGACGAAGACCAAGCAAATTTGCTTCCACTTCTTTTTTATGTAATTCGACAAAAATGCCTTCTAATCCTGCTTTATTTATTTTTTCTGCATCAGAGTTCGTTTTTTCTTCAAGTGCCTTATTAAAGCTTTGTTCGTCTAATACAAACAACTTATCATAACCAAAACTTGCATCAGCTAAGGTTTCTTCGGCCAAATAATTATTCTCTTTAGAACCTTTCCCCTCAAACTTTATGGATTCATCGAATTGAGAAGCATCCATCGTCATTTTCAAATCATAGCCGTTTTTTAAAAACAACTGCGCATATTCAACACCATCAAACATTTGATACATTCCTGCTGTTATTGGGAACGATGCCTTAAAAATTCCTTTATTGTCAATTTTTATTTCCTGGACGATTTTGTTACCATCTTTAACATAAAGAACATCACCATTCTTATTAGTGATTTTTGCTTCAAATTTTACAGCATCCTGAGCAAACCCAGCCGAAGAAAAAAACACCAAGGCTAGTAAAGTGAGCAATTTTTTCATTGTTGTGTTTTTAAATTTAATTTTCAAATATAGTTGTTTTTTCAAATCCATAATATAAACCTTTTGTTAAACTTGATGTTAAGTTTACCCTCGTTTATTGATTTAGTTTTTTACTTTTGCAAAAAATTATTCTAATGTACAGAAGTCATAATAATGGTGAATTAAACGCCTCATATACTAATAAAGAAGTTACGCTTGCCGGTTGGGTTCAAAAATCTCGTGATAAAGGATTTATGGTTTGGGTTGATTTGCGGGACCGTTACGGAATTACACAATTAATTTTTGATGAACAACGCACCGATAAAGCCGTTTTTGAAAAAGCAAAATCACTTGGAAGAGAATTTGTAATTCAGGTAAAAGGAACTGTTATTGAGCGTGAGTCAAAAAACGCAAATATGCCTACCGGCGATGTTGAAATTTTAGTTTCTGAATTAAATATTCTAAATACTGCGTTAACTCCACCATTCACTATTGAAGACGAAACCGATGGCGGCGAAGATATCCGAATGAAATACCGCTACTTGGACATTCGTAGAAATCCTGTGAAAAATGCGTTGCTTTTCCGTCACAAAGTGGCTATGGAAGTTCGTAAATTTTTATCAGATTTAGATTTTTGTGAAGTTGAAACTCCCTATTTAATTAAGTCAACTCCAGAAGGCGCTAGAGATTTTGTTGTACCAAGCCGAATGAATCAAGGTCAATTTTATGCCTTGCCTCAATCGCCACAAACTTTTAAACAATTACTGATGGTTGGTGGAATGGATAAATATTTCCAAATAGTAAAATGCTTCCGTGATGAAGATTTACGTGCCGACAGACAACCGGAATTCACTCAAATCGATTGCGAAATGGCATTCGTAGAACAGGAAGATATTCTAAATGTTTTTGAAGCATTGACGCGTCATTTACTAAAAGAATTAAAAGGGATTGAAGTTGCAGAATTTCCAAGAATTACCTATGATTATGCCATGAAAACATACGGAAATGACAAACCAGACATTCGTTTTGATATGAAGTTTGGTGAGTTAAATTCGGTGGCACAACATAAAGATTTTGGCGTTTTCAATTCGTCGGAATTAGTAGTTGGAATTGCCGCTCCAAATTGCGCATCATTCACAAGAAAAGAAATTGACGCCTTGATTGACTGGGTAAAACGCCCGCAAGTTGGTGCCAGCGGAATGGTATATGTGAAATGTGAAGAAGACGGAACATTCAAATCATCTGTAGATAAATTCTATGACCAAGACGATTTAAAAAACTGGGCAAAAGTCACTGGAGCCAAAGCTGGCGATATGATTTTTGTGCTTTCTGGTCCGGCTGATAAAACGAGAACGCAACTTTCTGCACTTCGTATGGAATTGGCAACACGTTTAGGATTAAGAAATCCGGAAGTATTTGCACCATTATGGGTTGTGGATTTTCCTTTATTAGAATGGGATGAAGAAAGCGGTCGCTATCACGCGATGCACCATCCGTTTACGTCTCCAAAACCGGAAGACATGAAACTAATTGAAACCGAGCCCGGAAAAGTTCGTGCGAATGCCTATGATATGGTATTAAACGGAAATGAAATTGGTGGTGGTTCTATAAGAATTCACGATAAAGAATTGCAAAGCAGAATGTTTTCGCTTTTAGGGTTTTCTGCTGAACAAGCTGAAGATCAATTTGGTTTCTTAATGAATGCTTTTCAATTTGGTGCACCACCACACGGCGGATTAGCTTTTGGTTTAGACCGATTAGTAGCCATTTTGGGCGGACAAGAAACTATCAGAGACTTTATTGCCTTTCCAAAAAACAATTCAGGAAGAGACGTTATGATTGATGCGCCATCAACAATTGATGATACTCAGTTAAAAGAATTGTATATTAAATTAGATTTAAAGTAATTTATATCAAATTCATAAAATTTTAAGAGGCAACTGTTCAAATAGTTAAAAACAGTTACTTTTTTTATGCTTTAATTTGAAATGTCTCAAGTATTTCGCTATCAAGTTTTTAAATAAAGAATTAAATTTTAACAAATTTTTAATTATTTAAGGTCGAAATGTTTGTTATGTCGCAATAAAATATATCTTTGACCATTATTAATTATTTTTACAATACAAAATGCGCACAGGAACAGTAAAATTTTTCAACGAGTCTAAAGGTTATGGTTTTATCACAGATGATGAAACTGGAAAAGACATTTTCGTACATGCTACCGGAGTTAAAACTGAAAATTTAGCAGAAGGAGACAAAGTATCTTACGAAGAAGAAGAAGGTAGAAAAGGTAAAGTAGCAGCTCAAGTAGTAGCTATCGAAGACTAATATATATTATTTTTTGATTACCTAGATTAAAAAACGTCCCGAAAATTTCGGGACGTTTTTTTTGTATAAAACAAGGTTATTTATAATTGTTTTAAATAACTATCTTTATAGTAACAAATGACAAACGTTTGTCCTTCGATTTTTGCGAATTAAATAATGCGATGTATATTTGTGCTGTTTTAATTACTTCTAATTTTACCAATTATGCAATCTAATCAATTAGATTATTTACCAATCTTTATGCAAGCAGGTTTAGCAGTAGGATTTGTGGTTTTGACTATTATTGGCTCTGGATATTTAGGCCCAAAAAGACACTCAAAAAACAAAGATAAAAACTTCGAATGCGGAATAGAATCTGTTGGTAATGCAAGGATTCCTTTTTCTGTAAAATACTTCGTTGTCGCGATTTTATTCGTTTTGTTTGATGTTGAAGTGATTTTCTTATATCCATGGGCAATCAATTTTAAAGCATTGGGAGTTGATGGAATGATTAAAATGGTAATTTTCATGCTGTTGCTTCTGGTGGGATTCTTCTATATTATAAAGAAGAAGGCATTAGAATGGGAATAATCAATTACGACCCGAGCGTAAGCGAACTGATGAAATAATTATAAATTACGAATTATAAATGAGTGATTCTAAAATAAATATGGTTGCTCCACCTGAAGGAGTTGTTGGCGAAGGTTTCTTCGCTACAAAATTGAACGATGTCGTTGGAATGGCTCGCGCCAATTCGCTTTGGCCATTGCCTTTTGCAACATCTTGTTGCGGAATCGAATTTATGGCAACCATGGCTTCTCACTATGACTTAGCGCGATTTGGTTCTGAAAGAGTTAGTTTCTCTCCGCGTCAAGCCGATATGTTGATGGTAATGGGAACAATCTCTAAAAAAATGGCGCCGATTTTACGTCAGGTTTACGAACAAATGTCAGAGCCTCGTTGGGTAATTGCTGTTGGTGCTTGTGCATCTTCAGGTGGCGTTTTCGACACCTATTCCGTTTTACAGGGAATTGATAAAGTAATTCCGGTAGACGTTTACGTTCCGGGTTGTCCTCCCAGACCTGAACAAATTGTAGATGGTGTAATGCAATTACAGGAATTGGTAAGAAATGAATCTGTTCGCAGACGAAGTTCACCGGAATATAAAGAATTATTAGCTTCTTATAACCTATAACATGGCTTTAGAAACGGCATACATACAAGAAAATCTATCCAAAAAATTTGGCAACAATGTGCTGAATTTTGAAATGAAAAGAGATATTTTTTCCTTTGAAGCTACTTCAGAAACGATACATGAAGTAATTCAAACTTTAAAAGAAGACGAAAGCTTAAACTTCCATTTTTTAACCGATTTGACTGGAATTCATTTCCCCGACAATGATGAAAATCATCAATTTGCCGTGGTGTATCAATTACACAATTGGATTGAAAATGTTAGAATCCGCGTAAAAACCTATTTGCCTGATCCTGCAGAAGTAGCTACAGTAATTGATTTGTTTCTGTGCGCCAATTGGATGGAAAGAGAAGCATGGGATTTCTTCGGAATCAATTTTAAAGGACATCCTCAATTGAAGCGAATTTTAAATATGGATGAAATGGTTTCTTTTCCGATGCGGAAGGAATTCCCATTGGAAGACAGCGGAAGAACAGATAAAGACGACCGCTTCTTCGGAAGAACGCCTGTAAAAAGTCAAATGGATAATTCAACATTATAAATGTCAGATTTATTATTATCACCAGAGCATCGCTATGCTAAAATCATAGAACAAACCCGAAATGAAGACGGAAGTGAATTTTCTATCTTGAATTTAGGTCCAACACACCCAGCAACTCACGGAATTTTCCAGAATATTTTATTAATGGATGGTGAGCGTATTTTAGATGCCGAACCAACCGTTGGTTACATTCACAGAGCTTTTGAGAAAATTGCTGAAAACCGTCCGTTTTACCAAATCAATGTATTGACAGACCGTATGAACTATTGTTCGTCGCCAATCAACAATATGGGTTGGTGGATGACAGTAGAAAAATTGTTGAATATTGAAGTGCCAAAAAGAGCACAATATTTAAGAGTTATTGTAATGGAATTAGCCCGAATTACAGACCACTTGATTTGTAATTCAATCCTTGGAGTTGATACTGGTGCCTACACCGGTTTCCTTTATGTATTCCAATTCAGGGAAAAAGTATACGAAATCTATGAAGAAATTTGTGGTGCTCGTCTAACAACCAACATGGGGAGAATAGGCGGTTTCGAAAGAGAATGGTCGCCGAAAGCATTTGAACTGTTAAACACTTTCCTCGAAGAATTCCCTGTTGCTTGGAAAGAATTCGAAAATCTTTTTGAAAGAAACAGAATCTTCATAGACAGAACCGTTAACGTTGGTCCAATTACTGCCGATAAGGCAATGCAATACGGATTAACTGGTCCAAATCTACGTGCGGCTGGAATAGATTACGATGTCCGTATAGCCCAACCTTATTCCTCTTACGACGATTTCGAATTCATCGTTCCTGTTGGAAAATCAGGTGATACTTACGACCGTTTTTGTGTTCGTAATGCGGAAGTTTGGGAAAGTTTGAGTATTATCAAACAAGCCTTAGCTAAATTACCGGAAGGACCAATCCACGCTGATGTTCCCGATTATTATTTACCTCCAAAAGAAGACGTTTACAACAACATGGAAAGCTTAATTTATCACTTCAAAATTGTGATGGGTGAAGTTCCGGTTCCGGTAGATGAAGTCTATCATGCTGTCGAAGGCGGAAACGGAGAATTGGGATTTTATTTAATTACTGACGGAAGCCGAACGCCATACCGATTGAAATTCAGAAGACCTTGTTATATCTATTATCAAGCGTACACTGAAATGATTAAAGGCGGAATGTTATCCGATGCTATCGTAATATTATCAAGTTTAAATGTAATTGCCGGCGAATTAGACGCATAAAGCCTCCCCAACCCCTCCGTGAAGGGGCTTACAAGAGGTTCAAAATAACAAGAATGAAAATAAATATTAACATATAAATTCACATTAAACCTTCCTCCCCTTTGGGGAGGGTTGGGGTGGGGCTTATGGAAAGATCACATATACATCAAGAGATAAACATAACTGAATCGTTGATGAATCGCATCAATGAATTAATCAGTCATTATCCTGCAGACAAAAGAAAATCAGCTTTATTGCCTGTTTTACATGAGGTTCAGGATGCTCACGACAATTGGTTAAGCATTGATTTGCAAAATAAAGTAGCCGAGATTTTAGAAATACAACCGATTGAAGTCTATGAAGTGGTTACATTTTATACAATGTACAATCAAAGACCAATCGGAAAATACATGTTTGAATTCTGTCAAACTTCTGCCTGTTGTTTAAACGGTGTAGAAAATTTGATGGATTATACTTGTAATAAATTAGGTGTGAAAGTTGGCGAACCAACAGCAGACGGACTTTTTGAAGTGCGTGGCGTTGAATGCCTTGGCGCATGTGGTTATGCACCAATGATGCAGTTGGGTGATTTCTTTCAGGAACATTTGACAGAAGCAAAAATCGACCAATTAATTACCGATTGCAAAGACGGAAAAATCACTTTACACGATAAATAATATCATGGGAAGAAAAATATTATTAGACAAAATAAACGTTCCGGGAATCAGAACCTACGAAGTATACCGCAAAGAAGGCGGTTATGCATCGGTTGAAAAAGCCTTGAAAAAAATGACTCCGGATGAAGTAGTCGAAGAAGTAAAAACTTCGGGACTTCGTGGTCGTGGTGGTGCAGGATTTCCTGCCGGAATGAAATGGAGTTTTATCGATAAAAAATCAGGAAAGCCACGCCATTTGGTTTGTAATGCAGACGAATCGGAACCAGGAACTTTCAAGGACAGATATTTGATGGAATTTATTCCTCATTTATTGATTGAAGGAATGATTACGTCGAGTTATGCCTTAGGCGCCAACCTATCCTACATCTACATCCGTGGAGAATATATGTGGGTTTACAAAATTTTAGAAAATGCCATCGCCGAAGCTAAAGCTGCCGGCTGGTTAGGTAAAAATATATTAGGTTCAGGTTATGATTTGGATTTATACGTTCAAATTGGTGCCGGAGCATACATTTGTGGAGAAGAAACCGCTTTGATTGAAAGCTTGGAAGGAAAACGTGGAAATCCAAGAATTAAACCACCATTCCCAGCAGTTATGGGACTTTGGCAAAATCCAACAGTGGTTAATAACGTTGAAACCATTGCGGCTGTGCCATGGATTGTAAACAATTCAGGTGCTGATTATGCTGGAATCGGCATTGGACGTTCTACTGGAACCAAACTAATTTCGGCTTCAGGAAACATCAAAAATCAAGGTGTTTTTGAAATAGATTTGGGATTATCAGTATACGAATTCATGAATTCGGATGAATATTGTGGCGGAATGCAAACCGACAGACCTTTGAAAGCTTTAGTTCCTGGAGGAAGTTCTGTACCCGTTTTACCGGCGAATTTAATCTATAAAACTGCGGCAGGAGAAGACCGCTTGATGACTTATGAAAGTTTGTCAGATGGTGGATTTGCAACAGGTTCTATGTTAGGTTCAGGAGGATTTATTGTATATGATGACCGAGCTTGTATCGTACGTAACACTTGGAATTTCTCCAGATTCTACCACCATGAAAGCTGTGGCCAATGTACGCCATGCCGCGAAGGAACAGGTTGGATGGAAAAAGTATTGTGGAGAATTGAAAACGGTCAAGGTCGCGAAGAAGACATTGAATTGTTATGGAGCATTCAGGCAAAAATTGAAGGGAACACGATTTGTCCTTTAGGTGATGCTGCCGCATGGCCGGTTGCTGCAGCCATTCGTCATTTTAAAGATGAATTTGAATACCATATCCGTTTCCCTGAAAAAATAAAAAATAGAGATCACTTTGTGGCTGAACCTT
>JAYTGH010000437.1:0-1500 GCA_043733645.1 Flavobacterium sp.
TTTAAGGATAAAAATTTCTTTGATTTTGGAATTTCTCATGAGAAAAATGGTCGTAAAATAAACGAAGGCTTATTGTTTTGGAAAGAAAGTTTCGGAGCAAAAACAACTGTTCAGGATTTCTACGAGGTTCAAACGTCTGATTATCATATTTTAGAAAATGTTATGCTATGATTAAATTCCTCGATCTGCAAAAAATTAATCAGCACTATCAAGAACAATTTCAGCAAAAAATGAAATTAGTTTTAGATAAAGGTTGGTTTATTTTGGGCGATGAAGTCAAAACATTTGAAAGCAATTTTGCACAGTATTGTGGCTCCAATCATTGTATTGGAGTTGGTAACGGTTTGGATGCTTTAGTATTGATTTTTAAAGGATATATCCAACTCGGAAAACTGCAAAAAGGCGATGAAGTCATCGTTCCGGCAAATACATATATAGCGAGTATTCTTGCCGTTTTGCAGGCAGATTTAGTTCCCGTTTTAGTCGAGCCAAAATTAGAAACTTATAATATCAATCCAGATTTAATTAAAGGTAAAATATCCTCAAAAACCAAAGCCATTTTAGCGGTTCATCTTTACGGTCAATTGGCTGAAATGGAAACTATAAATACTATCGCCAAACAAAATAATTTATTGGTAATCGAAGATGCTGCACAATCACATGGCGCAGTTTCTAATCGTAAAAAAGCAGGAAATTTATCGGATGCTGCGGCATTTAGTTTTTATCCAGGAAAAAACCTTGGCGCTTTAGGCGATGCCGGTGCGATTACAACCAATGATGATGCCTTGGCTAAAGTTATTTTTGCTATGAGAAACTATGGTTCGGAACAAAAATATCATAACGATTACATTGGAATCAACTCACGTTTGGACGAATTACAAGCTGCTTTTTTGAATGTGAAAATGCCACATTTGGACAGTGAAAATGAAATCCGAAATTCAATTGCTAAACGATATTTATCAGAAATCAAAAACGAAAAAATAGTTTTGCCTAATGTGTCATTACGAGATTCAAAGCAATCTAATCATGTGTTTCATTTATTTGTTGTCCGAACTGCAGAAAGAGATAAACTTCAAACGTATTTGAAACAAAATAATATAGAAACGGTTATTCATTATCCAATTCCGCCACATCAACAAAAAGCCTTTGTTTCATGGAATTCGCTTTCGTTCCCAATAACCGAAAAAATTCATCAAGAAGTGTTAAGTTTGCCAATAAGTCCAGTAATGACAAAGGATGAGGTTGATTGTATAATTACAGTTTTAAATCAATATTAATGGGAATTTTTAATAAAATAAAATTTTTCTTTTTTGTTACATTGAGAATTTGGAAGTATCAATTGCTTTCTGATTGCAGACGTGTAACGGGAAAACCAAACTTATACTTGCCACTTTTGTTAAACGGGAGAGGAAAAATTCAGTTTGGAAATAATTTTCAAAATGGTGTTAGTGCAGCGCATTATACTTACTCAACCTATAATTACGTTCTTTCAATGTATGA
>JAYTGH010000438.1:0-4555 GCA_043733645.1 Flavobacterium sp.
TTTTCTATTTTTATAACCCAACAACTGTCGCTTTTGGCAAAGTTGAGTTTGCTAAAAATTGGGGAAAAAGAACACTGCAAGACAACTGGCGTGTTTCATCACTTGTGGAAAAAGACAGCGGGAAAGATAAAGATGCAGACAACAAAGACATAGAAGGAGCTAAAGACGCTAAAGACATTGCGGCCGTTGATGATCGTTTTACACCAGATTTCTACATAAAACAAATTCCGGCATCGCCAACAGTCATTGACAGTTTGAGCAAAGAAAGAAACTTTGCTGATTATCAACTTGGAATTATTTATAAAGAGAAATTCAAAGAATACCAATTAGCTGTAAACAAATTTGAGAAGTTATTAAACGACAATCCTGAAGAAAGATTAGTATTGCCATCAATGTATCATTTGTATAAGCTTTATGAAATTTTAGATAAATCAAAAGCTACAGCAATGAAAGAAAGTATTGTTGCTAGTTACCCAAATTCTCGTTATGCTCAAATTTTACTGAATCCATCAGGTGAAATTGAAGAGTCAAGTGATTCGCCAAATGTAGTTTACGCAAACATTTACAAACAATATCAAAACGGGGAACTCAAAACGGTTTTAGCGGCCACAGAAAAAGCTATTAACAGATTTACAGGAGATGAAATCGTTCCGAAATTTGAGTTGTTAAAAGCTAATATTGTCGGTAAACTTAGTGGACTTACTGAATTTAGTACAGCCTTAAATTACGTAGCTTTAAATTATCCAAATAGCGAAGAAGGTAAAAGAGCCGAAAAATTATTAACTGTTGATTTGCCCAAACTAGAAGCATTGCAATTGTCTAAAGCACCTTCAAAAAACTGGAAAATTCTATACCGAACTAAAGATTTTGAAGATGCCGGAACAAAAGCGCTACGCGAAAAAATTAAAAAATTCATTGCCGACAGAAGTTTAAACAAGCTTTCAGTTTCTTTGGATATTTATACTATGACCGATAATTTTGTGGTGATGCACGGTATAAATACAGAAGATTTAGCAATTGGTATTACATCAATTTTGAAAGACTATAAAGATTATAAAGTACAAGAAACTCCCATAATTATTTCGGCCGAAAATTATACGATAGTTCAAATTAAAAAGAATTTAGATGAATTTTTAGCGGGAAATCTTCCTGATAATGTAGCACAACCAAACTGGGACGGAACGGTAGAACACGCGCCAGTACCTGAACAACCAAAGCCAAAATCTGTTGCAAATAACAATCAGCAAAACCAGTCTGGTCAAGACAACCCAAGTGAGAATATAAAAGGGAACGATCAAAAAGGAGGAGATCAAAAAGCAAGTGACCAAAAAGGAGGGGAACAAGATTTTGGACCGCCCCCATCACCAGGAGGAGAGAAACCTAAAGGAAAATAAGGATAGAAATCATGTTTGAAAAAAGTCCAAAATCATATACCGATCTTTTAGGTAAAACCAACCGAATTGTAGAGGGAACAACCATTCAAGGCGATATAATTTCTCCTGCAGATTTTCGTTTGGATGGACATCTGGTTGGGAATTTTCAATCTAAAGGGAAAATTGTCATTGGTCCTGCCGGAAGTGTGAAAGGGGATATCATCTGTAAAAATGCCGATATAGAAGGTAAGTTTGAAGGCAAAATACAAGTCCAGGAAATTCTTAATATAAAATCCAAAGCCCACATTCTTGGTGAAGTAATTTGCGGAAAACTTTCGGTTGAGCCCGGAGCCGAATTCAGTGCTTCATGTATAATGAAACCTCATGTAAAAAACATGATTACCGATGGAAAATCAGCAGAAGAAAAAACAGCGTAACAAATGGTTGACACTTATTAATATTCCCATTCAGATGGGAATTATTATTTTTTTGTTCGCTCAATTAGGTCAATGGCTCGACCATAAATTTATAAACAAACATAACATTTACATAAAAATTTTAACGATGGTTGGCGTTGTGCTTGCGTTTTACAACATTGCCAGACAGTTGAAAGAAATAAACAAATTAGACGATTAATGAATCTTAAAAAATACAATCCCCTTTTTAAAATCACTGTTGCAGCCTCAATTGGGCTTATCATTCATAAATCAGTATCACATTTCATTATTCCAAAAGAATTTGAAGACAATTTTGTTTATGGTACGCCTTTGCTTTATCTTTTGTTTGCTTTGCTTTCGATAATTATTGTATTCTCGTTGATGAAAGTAAAAGAAATAGCAATAGATTATGTAGGTTATGCTTTTTTGGCGTTTACATCTGTAAAGATGGTAATTGCATATGCTTTTCTAAGACCAATTATCCACACAGATCTTCCAAAAACGCCAACAGAAAAGATGAATTTCTTCATTGTTTTTATTTACTTTTTAGCAATAGAAACCATTCTAACCATCAGAATTTTAAACAATAAGCAATAAATTGTTTTGTAATCGACAATTCCATCAAAAAAAATAAAAGTTATACTTTTTAATATTAATTAAAAGTGTACTTTTGCACCAAATTTCAGAAATAAAATTTAGACAAATCATAGTTATGGTGTTTTCGAAAAAATCATTCCTTTATAGTATAGTAGCTTTAATTGCTTTTTTACCGTCAGTTGTATTAGCAAACCCTACCGAAACAGCTCCAGAAAACAAAGAAACTGTTGCTAAAGAAAGTCAGGACCCACAAGCTAAAATGAGTGAAAAAATAGATGAGGTAAAAGCCCATCACGTTTTAGACGCGCATAGTTTTACTTTTTTCGAAGATGAAGAAGCTCACGCTCGCTATGGTTTTTCTTTGCCAATAATTCTTTGGGATAATGGAATTCATGTTTTTTCATCTTCAAAATTTGACGGAGGAAACGGAGTTGCTGAAGATGGTGGAAACTACTACGTTTTACACCACGAAAGAATTTATAAAACGGATGCTACCGGAAAGATAGACTCTAAAGAAGTGGATGGAGAAGAAATGGTTTCAAATGCCAAACCATTAGATTTTTCAATCACTAAAGGAGTTTTATCTATGTTGGTCATAGCGTTTTTAATGTTCTTATTATTTAAAGGGTTAGGAAAATCATATTCTAAAAATGGCGGCGTAGCTGCTGGAGCAGGAAGATTTTTCGAACCAATTGTATTGTTCGTTCGCGACGAAATTGCAATCCCAAACATTGGTGAAAAGCATTATAAAAAATATATGAGCCACTTGTTGACTGTATTCTTCTTCATCTGGTTCTTGAATGTAGTAGGTATGATGCCATTCGGAATCAACGTTACAGGTAATATTTCTGTAACTTTTGGTTTGGCTATTATAACCTTTATTATCACAACATTTACCGCTAAAAAGGATTATTGGTTGCATATTTTCTGGATGCCAGGCGTTCCTGTTCCGATGAAAATCATCTTAGCGCCAATTGAACTTTTAGGAGCCATCATCAAGCCGTTTTCATTAATGATTCGTTTGTACGCTAATATGTTTGCAGGTCACTTCGTTTTAATGAGTTTGATTGGAGCAATGTTTCTTTTCAAAAGCTGGATAGGAAGCCCGCTAGCATTCGGACTTTCATTCATTATTTCATTGATTGAGGTGTTGGTAACGCTTTTACAGGCATATATCTTTACCATGTTAACCGCTTTATATTTTGGTTCGGCTGTTGAAGAACACCACCACGAGGAAGCACATCACTAATGGCTTTTGGCTTTTGCCAAATGCCTAAAATTTGAATGTTTAATTAAATATATATACATTATGGAAGGAAATCTTCACCTTATTGGAGCAGGATTAGTAGTTGTTGGAGTTGGAATTGGTATCGGTAGAATCGGTGGTTCTGCATTAGATGCAATTGCTCGTCAACCAGAAGCTACAGCAAAAATTCAAACAGTGATGCTTATTGCAGCGGCACTTATTGAAGGTATTGGATTTGCAGCTTTATTCGCTGTAAAATAATACAAAAAAACAGTAAACTAAAAGCTGCAACGGTTGGTTGTAGCTTTGGTTTATCTTTAAAAAAGAATTAAAATTTTTACCTATATAATTACTATTAAATTATGGAAAAGTTAATAAATGATTTCTCGTTTGGATTGTTTTTTTGGCAGGCATTAATTTTCTTGTTATTGATTTTCTTGTTGAAAAAATTCGCTTGGAAACCAATTCTTGATGCGGTTAATGAAAGAGAAGAAGGAATCAAAAACGCATTGCTTTCTGCAGAAATTGCAAAAAGAGATATGCAAAACCTTAAATCGGATAACGAAAAACTACTAGCAGAAGCTAGAGTTGAAAGAGACGTTATACTAAAAGAAGCAAGAGAAATTAAAGATAAAATTGTTTCTGAAGCTAAAGATGAAGCACAAGTTCAAGCAGGTAAAATGATTGAACAAGCAAAAGCAGCAATCAATAGCGAAAAAAATGCAGCTATGGCAGATTTGAAAAATCAAGTTTCTTCTTTGTCTATTGCCATTGCAGAAAAAGTATTAAGAAGTGAATTAGCTGACAAAGATTCTCAAACTAAATTGGTTGAGAAAATGTTGGGTGACGTTAAATTAAATTAATCGTTATGTCAAGAGCTGCGATTAGATACGCGAAAGCAA
>JAYTGH010000439.1:0-4555 GCA_043733645.1 Flavobacterium sp.
TGAAAGTCACCAATAATCGCTGAACCATCAAAAGCTTTTGCTTTTTCCCAAGGTAAGCCTTTCTCTTTCAATTTATTCTGAATATCTCTGGCCGTAAAATCGATTCCCAAGCCTATTTCGTCATAGTATTTATGAGCAAACTTGGTGTCAATATATTTTCCAACTTTTGAAATTTTTACTAAAATCTCTACCTCATGATGGACGTCATTACTGAATTCGGGAATAGTAAAAGGAGTTTTCTTTGGCAGAATAGCGGTGTCGGGTTTCATGAAAATCACCGGTTCATCCGGACGCTCATTATTGAGCTCGGCAATGTGATTGACATAATTTCTTCCCACGCAGATAATCTTCATATTATTAGTGATTAGTAATTAGTAATTAGTAACCTTTTTTAGACTAGTCACTAGTCACTAATTACTATTCACTTAATTTTTTGTATTCAACTTTCTCAATTTGATTCCGGTTAAAACTTTCTTGGTATATAATGGGAATTCCGCGTTTTGTATCCAACCAAAATAACCTGGTTCTTTATCTAAAACTTCAGCAACCAAAACACCTTTATGTTTCCCGAAAGTGAAAATTTCTTGTCCTTCCGGATTCAATGCGATGAAGCCCGCAAAATCAACCGATTTCTTTCTTGTTGTAAATTCAGAAAGCGTTTTCATATCGTTATCTAAATCTTCGTATCTATCTAATTGCGCTTTCAGGATTTCGTATGTCGCCATCGTATCAGCTTCCGCACTATGCGCGTTTTCCAAACTTTGATTACAATAAAACTTATAAGCGGCACTTAATGTTCTTTCTTCTTTTTTGTGAAAAATAGTCTGCACATCAACTGAAACTCTGTTTTTCATATCAAAATCGACTTCGGCGCGTAATAATTCTTCTGCCAGAAGCGGAATATCAAATCGGTCGGAATTAAATCCGGCCAAATCTGAATCTTTAATCATAGCATGTACTTGGGAAGCCAATTCTTTAAACGTTGGTTCGTTGGCTACTTTTTCATTGGTAATTCCGTGCACTGCGGTAGCAAATGAGGGAATAGGAATAGTTGGGTTCACTAACCATGTTTTGCTTTCTTTGTTTCCGTTGGGAAATACTTTAAATATCGAGATTTCCACAATTCTGTCTTTGGCAACTTCGATACCTGTGGTTTCCAAATCAAAAAAACAAATAGGACGTGTGAGTTTTAATTCCATGATTTTGCGAAATATGAAGCAATCTTTTTATAAGCTGACAAATATAAAATATTGAAGTTACCGTTGGTCGAATTTATAAAAAGTTTTGCACTTTTTTAAGTATGGTTTGGGAAATAATTGATTTGTAAATATTTGACATAATACTATTTTAGTCTTCCAGATTTATTAATCAGAAAAGCCCTCTTTTTGTTCAAATCTTTACACTTAGTCCATTAAGGATACTATAGAAAAAGCCCGATTCAAATTTTCGGGCTTTTATTATTACATTGTAGGATCGTAATGCAACCTTTTATTAAAAGAACACATCAGTTTTACATATCATTCATTACTTATTTAAATTTGAAATATCTTCTTCTATTTTTTTTACTTCAAGTTGTTTTTTGGTAATTTTAACTTCAAACTCGCTATTTTCTACCGCAGACAATTTTCCAGTATTTTTTTTATTTTCGAATTTTTATTGCAGTTTAACTAAGTCTTTGTTGGCATTTATTAATTTTTGATTTAACTTGATTTCTTTCTCTTTTGCATCGTTCAGTTTATCATTATTAGCTGCAATTGCTCTATTTTCTCTCTGAACTTGCTTTTGCTCTTTTTTAAGTCGTTTTTGAGTTTTTGCTAATTCTCTTCGCTCGTCAGTTGCTTTATCATCTATCTTTTTCTGTTCTCTACTAATCTCTTTTTGATCGTGGATGTCCGATTTGAGTTGAGATTTTTTTTCATCGTTGGCAACTTTGCTCGATTCTATTTTTGTTTGAACAGAATCTACTACAATGGTAGTCGTTACTTCTTGCGCAAATGAAATACAAAATGTAAATAGGCAAAGCACACAGGTAGTTAGTTTTTTCATAATAGTTTAGATTTAATTTTACCAGCAAATTTAGGTTTACTGTAATTTTAAAGTCTTACACATATTCTATTATAATTTACATAATTACCGATTTTTTTAGCAGTATGAATTGAAATACTATACCTATAAAACTATTTTGTATCACCAAATCGATTGATGATAAAATCCATTTTTTTGTTTAAATCGTCAAACAAATGATTCGGTGCTTTGATAGTGATTTCAAAATTGTTTTCGAAAATTTCAGCATTTGGATTTATCTGCAGATTAGCATTTTGTATATCTTCCAATAAAAAATCGGTAGAAACTTCAAGCGCGCTTGCCAATTTTCTGATAAACTCGTGCTTGATACTTTTCCCTTGTTCCCAGTTTCCGATGGTGACTTGGCTAACACCTACAAGGTGAGCCAATTCTTCCTGAGACAATCTTTTCTTCTCTCTGAAGTGACGAATTTTGGTTCCGGTTGTCATTTAGTAGTTAAAAGTTGGTTAGCGTTATTCGTGTCAACATCAGAAACACTTATAGTAATAACGTGATATTTAAAACTTTATTGTGTGATAAGTAGTGTTATTTCTTTTTTATTTAACATTTTTCTTTTGAATTTTAAAAGAAAAATTATGAATTCTAAAAGTTCTCCTTTAGGATTTTTTAACAATGCGTTGCAACTTTACATTAAAATTTTAAAACAAAATATACTTCTATGGATAGCTAGCTTTACTTAATCTCAAAAACTTTTTATCATGAAACCAATCTCAAAAAGTAAAGCGGAAGCTAAATTTAAATCAGTAGTCATGCTACTATTGTTGTGCCCTATGATGTCTTTTTCACAATCAGACATCTCAACTGCCATCAGAGGCGGAGAATTATTGTTTGGCGGTTTAATAACCATTTTCAGTTCCAAACCTAAAAATGTCGATAGCACTATTGTGGAAAGTGTTTGCATCAAAAACAAGCTTGAAGACAAAATCACTTTCATCATAACACGCCAAACCGAAGACGGCGACGAAATCAGAAAAGAATTGGTGATTCAAAAAGGCAGCAAAGAGTATTTCTATGAATTGCCAAAAGGTGTTTACACTTATGAAGTGCTTTTAACTAACAATAGCATTTTTAAGAAAGGCGAATGTAGGTTTGCAAATAAAGCTACAATGATTGTGAACGGCGATATAGTAACAAACCCTGATGAGTAACTAAAGAGTATACAGTCGCAGTATAAAAAAACTGGAAACTGGAAACTGAGACTGAACACTTTAAAAAAAGAGCCTTTCGAATGAAAGGCTCTTTTTTTAATATTCTCTATTCACATCAAAAGCTTCCAAATAATCAGCTACCCGTTTTACAAAGCTTCCGCCTAAAGCACCGTCTACTACTCTATGATCATAAGAATGCGACAAGAACATTTTTTGTCTAATTCCGATAAAATCTCCTTCCGGAGTTTCGATAACCGCTGGTACTTTTCTAATGGCTCCAAGCGCTAAGATTCCAACTTGTGGCTGGTTAATGATTGGTGTTCCAAATACAGAACCAAATGTTCCAACATTGGTAACTGTATACGTTCCGCCTTGTGTATCGTCTGGTTTTAGTTTTCCGGCTTTCGCACGGTTTCCTAAATCGTTTACGGCTTTTGCCATTCCTACAAGGTTTAACTGGTCTGCATTTTTAATTACAGGAACAATTAAGTTTCCGTTTGGTAAAGCCGCAGCCATACCAAGATTTATATTTTTTCTTTTGATAATGTAATCACCATCAACAGAAATGTTCATGCCTGGAAAATCTTTCAACGCTTTCGCCACGGCTTCCATCATAATTGGTGTAAACGTTAGCTTCTCTCCTTCTCTCTTTTCAAAAGCACCTTTTACTCGGTCTCTCCATTTTACGATATTCGTAACATCAACTTCTATAAACGATTGTACGTGAGCCGATGTTTGTACCGAAGCGACCATATAACCTGAAATCAGTTTACGCATTCTGTCCATTTCGATAATCTCGTCACCACCATTTACTGAAACCGGAACAGCTTGAGTAGTCGGTTGTCGGTTGTCTGTTGTCTGTTGAGCAGTTTGGCTTGTGGCTAATGGTTTTTGCCTATTGCCTATATATTTTAAAATATCTTCTTTAGTAACACGACCCTCTTTTCCTGAACCGGCAATGGTTTCCAATTCGGCTACAGAAATTCCTTCTGCCGAAGCAATGTTTTTAACTAAAGGAGAATAAAATTTATCTGAGGATTTGATTTCCGACTTCTCGGAAATGACAGTTGCTTGAGCGATTTCAATAGTTTTTACAACTTCTTCCACGGCTGGCATCTCGACTGCGCTCGATGTGACAGAATTACTTTCTACTGACGGACTTCCGCCTTCTGTTTCAATAATAGCAATGGTTTGTCCCACTTTTACGACATCATTTACCTGAAATAAAATCTCGGTTAACGTTCCTGAAACTTCACTTGGAACTTCGCTATCTACTTTATCGGTAGCGATTTCCAAAACAGCTTCATCGGCGTCGATTTTTT
>JAYTGH010000440.1:0-4523 GCA_043733645.1 Flavobacterium sp.
ATCAGAGAAATACTGGAAAAAAAAGTGGAGTGGGCACGATCGGAAGAATCCTGGGTGTTAACCGCCTTATAGTCGACAACTATATAAAGTCAAAAAATATAAAATCTGAGTAAGATTGGTTAGTATGACCGCAATAATTTGAAGATGATGAGAAATTCAAAGTTTTGTTTTAGCTAAATTACGGAATTAGTGTTAGCCGCTACAAATACCCGATTGGGTGGAGGATATCAGGGTAAGTTCGTGCAAAAACTGGCATTTTTACTTCCGCACGACCTTAAGATCTAAAGAAACATACCATTTTCAATACAATATAATCTAGAAACTACCCTAATCATTATATTTATATCGTGATAAGGAGTGTTATAATTTTTTTTCTTTTACTGGCCGGGCTATGTTACCTGTCTTCTGTGCTGGAATTTGATGAGGAAGAAAGTAAAGCTAACTTCAAGCAAGAGCAACAACTCAAGGTAGTTGTTCTAAAAACTGTAAATTTCCACCAAAGTGCCCAAATAATTGTTTTTTTTATAACTCCTTTAGGTGAGGTTTACGAAGATTTTTCATCAACAAGTTTAGATTATCAAACACTGCATAACCTTTCAACATTTATACCTCCTGAAAGGCTGTTTTTAAAAAATTCTGTTTTCCGTATCTGATTTTTTGAGTTTCCACTTTATTGTTTGACACCTGTAAGGGTAGTCCATTGGAAAATCAAAAAGAATATCAATGACATCGTCTATACTTCTGGATTTATCTTCCTATGCAGGTATTGCAGCTTCGGGATTATTAAAAATAAATTATCTTTTTGGAATGCTGATCGGCATTTCCTATACGAGGATAGCATTTTTCAAAAAGCTTCTAACTTTCTTTAAAAATTGGAATGTTTATAGCTGGCATAACCGTACAGCATACATCACTTTAGCATTCGTCTTACTGCATCCTGTTGTTCTACTTTTGGACCCAGCGACAAAGTTTAGATTCATGGATCGAATTTTCCTGCTTAACGCACCTACCCAAAGAATGTATGTGGCTTTGGGTACAATCGCTATGGCGGCTATTCTTATGGTGATTGTGACCACTCAAAAAGCTGTTAAAAGGGGGCTTACCTTTCGATTATGGAAGAAGATTCGTTTAATCAGCTATTTAACTGGTCTGCTTTTTATTTTTCATGGGATCATGATGGACCCCCAGCTTAAGATCCGGCCAGTCGATTTCCTGGATGCCGAAAAAATAGCAACTGAAGCATGTCTGCTAGTCCTTCTGGTGGCCACGTTTTACAGGGTACGTTTTGAACTGTTGAATAGACATAGCAGTAGGTTTTATAGCTTGAGCATTTCAAAAATAATTACAGAAACAGCCGATGCAAAAACGTTAGTTTTGGACATCCGTAAAAATATTACCAAGTTATTCTGCTACAGCCCTGGACAATTTGTTGAAATAAAAACAACAATTAACGGGCAGGAATATAATAGAGCACATTCACTTTCCAGTTCTCCCTATTCTGTTGATGGCCTTCATTTAATGGTTAAGCGCATTCATGATGGAGTTGTTTCCGGTTTCCTGCATGACAATTTGGATGTAGGGGATGTTCTACAGGTTTTACCTCCCTTAGATAATTTTCTAGATGAAACGCATTCGAGGATAACGCATTTGGTCTTATTTGCTGGTGGAAGTGGCATAATTCCCATCTATTCAATCATTAAATCCCTGTTGCACGATCAACCCAAAATTTCCTTTTCGCTTATATATGCTAATCGTAGCCTGAACGACATTATTTTTAAGCAGCAGTTGAAACACCTTCAAATTAATTACCCAGATAGTCTGTCAGTCACACATATACTTAGTGCTGCAGATAACAGTTGGGAAGGACTAAGGGGCCGCCTTGACCAGCGTAGAATACAGGAGTTTTTAAAACCCTGGAAGGCCTTGCCAATTCTTCAAACGCAGTACTATATCTGCGGACCTTCTCCATTTATGGAGCTAATTGAACATAAATTACTTGCCTCAAGTATCCCCGCAAAACTAATTTACATCGAAAAATTTATTTCTATCGGTAAGACCGAAGATCCTGTCGAAGTTGGTGAAGTTGCATCTCAGATGGTTACAGGCGGGGCCATCCTGAATGCACGTTTTTATGGAGTAGAAAATTTGACGTTTTGTGAGAAGAACCAAAACCTGCTAGATGTCCTGTTGGCGGCAGGCATCAACGCTCCGTACTCGTACAAGGAGGGACTCAATTCCACCTGTAAAGTAAAACTCTTTAAGGGCAGAGTCGTAATGTTTAAGAATGCTTCATTGAGTGATTACGATTTAAAGGATAGTAAGATCCTGAGCTGCCAGGCAATACCCCTTTCAGATGCCATTAGTATTGATTGTGATAAACCACAGTCGTGAAGAAATATTTGCAGCAACCAGGCTTCCTGATAACGGCTATCTTACTTTTTTGCTGTGTTCGTCTTTTTGCTCAAACACCTGACACTGCAAAACATGTTACTTTGAAGAACAGTGCTGCCGATCCACATCCGTTTAAGTATGATCAGGATGCTGGCTTCCAGTATAGAAAAGGTGATTTTTTATTAACCACATGGGCTTATGCCGAGGGTCTTTTTTCTCCTGGTGATTATTCTGCCTTTCGGCGACTAAGGCAGGGAATGGAATTTAAACTCCCGGCCTATAACATACGTATTAATGATAACCGATACAGAACGGTGCTATTTTACGAAATAGATTTTACCGACAATGACTTTTTCAGGGCAACCAAAAAATTCAAAAACTGGGAAAATTTATTTTTGACTTTTCAAAATACCGACGATCCCAATAGGTTTAGAATTCTTTTTGGAGAAAACACGCACATTTTTTCGAGAGAAGATAACCTCTCTTCGGGCAATCTCCCGACGATTAATCGTAGCCTGATTCTGGAAGAACACGGTTCAGTAAATAACTTTGGCACCCATTGGGGTTTGCAGATACAAAAGCAAATGAGTAAGACCATTTTCCTGCAATTTGGTTTGCAGGACAACCGGGGTTCACTGAACACCGACAAACCGCGTTTTCAGTTCTGGAAAGGCCAATCCATTAAAATCACTAAGTCCTTAATACAGCCCTTTGATAAAAACTACGAAAGACTGAACCTGGGGCTTGCCCTAGACCGTACTACAGGCATTACTAATAGGAACTTCACGCTGGCATCGGCTATTAATCAAATAGCCTTGGGCAATACGCCAGCTACCGGAAATAAAATGTCTCTTGAAAATAATCTTGACTATACCAACATCATCGGGAAGCACTTGTATTCACTTGAATATGAAGTAATATATTCTTACTATTCGGAGCAGAAGTTAAACGTTTCTGGAGGATATATGCAGTTCCAGTTTCTACTATTTAGCAGTAACCGTTCTGGTGAGTTGGTTCCCTTAGTGCGCTACGACAAGGTTAATTTATCAAATCGGGTATCAGCGACCGAACAGGCCTTCCGTCTGGGCTTCAACTATAATCTGCCATTCACACATAATCTGGTCAATTTCCACGTGGAGTATGCCACCCATTTTTTGAGCGGATCAACCCAAATTATTACTATTCCTAAAAGAACTTTTAATGAACTTCGTTTTGAACTTCGCATAAATACTACCCGTTATGTAAGATTTTAATGAAACTTAATCTGTTTCAGCTAAAATGCTGATTTCGTCTTAGCTTTTAGACAAGGGCAATATAAAGCTGAAAAAAACAGGCAATTTATTTCTAAAGTTCACATTTAAAAATAAGATAGTTGGTATTTTGTATTAATAACTCGTCTCAAATTTCATTTAGCCGATTGGTTTCAGTTTCTTTAAAGCATGGCGTTTACTGGTGCACATTTTACGTTTCTGTAATACAGCTCTTCATGGTGTTTATGTCTTAAAACAGGCAGAATAGTATCTGAATTTCACTTGATCTTATGGGCTATTTTTCTGTTTACATACATTATTCTGGAACAACATTGCGATCAGACCTTTTCTGGGAATATAATATGAATGATTTTGACTATCAAAATATGATTCGCCTAATGGTGCAGCGGGTAGTAGAGAGTGGTGGCAAAAATGATTTTTTTGACATGCATAATTTGTATGGTCAGGACCAGGTTATTGATACAATTAAGATTCTCCCTTACCTACGAGAAAAGAACATGAATTTCGCCAGCAAGCTTTTTAATATTCCATTGGAAGATCTTTTATGTTACAGGAATCTGCCGTCTCGCCAGCAATGCTGGAACTATAGAACCAATTAATTCTTGACCCCAGGCTTAATCAATTTATTTTCGTAGATGGTACGGCCTTGGCCTTACAAACAGCCCACCGAAAAAGCCTTGATATAGATCTTTTTACTAAGGAAACTTTCGACTGTAAACTGAAAAGCGGACAAGACCAAACGTCAACGAAAATTAGGACGAGACTATATAATTAACCTAGTTTGCTTTTTTTAAATTTCTACTACTTCACCGATTTGATTTTTAATCCGGATACTACTTTTTCCTCCTGAAAGTTTGCTTA
>JAYTGH010000441.1:0-11828 GCA_043733645.1 Flavobacterium sp.
TAAAATCTCGGTTAACGTTCCTGAAACTTCACTTGGAACTTCGCTATCTACTTTATCGGTAGCGATTTCCAAAACAGCTTCATCGGCGTCGATTTTTTCGCCTACGTTTTTTAACCAATTTGTAATGGTTGCTTCCGCAACACTTTCACCCATTTTAGGTAATTTCAATTCAAACTTTGCCATATGTGTAAACTAAATTTGCGTTTTTCAATTCTGATACAAAAGTACTAAATCTTGTGCTTTAGACACGAATGCACGAATATTATTTTTATAAAAACTTCGTAAATCATACTTCGTACTTCTTACATTAAAATCACTTCGCCTCGTTCGTTACTGCTGTTGCTTCCAATGATGAAATTGCTTTGCATTGGTAACAGTTTAAAAGTAAATGACTTGTTTTTATTTGTTTCGAAAAAAGCAATTGCATCTTTAAAATTTAGATAATTTGTATCCAAAATTACTTCTGCATTTTTAACTTTCGAAAACGTTTGCGAAAATACTATTTTTCCGTTTTCTAAAGTCGTTCTTTCAGTGTTTTTTTGAAGTTTGTTTTCTAATTTTTCTCTTATGTTTTCATTATCAGAAAGTAAGATATATTGACTTGGCGGATTTTTTGTTTTTGACTTTCCTTGAAAAAGTTTGACAACCGAAAAGTAAAAAGCGCCAAATCGCGCCATCAGATTAAAAAACACCGATTGTTTGAAATGTTTCTTATAAAAGAAATTCATAAACTCTCTAAAGTGTTTCATGTAAGTAGCATCCTTGACCGTGCTTTCTCCTTTGTAATGAATGACAGTTGTTTCGTGAAAATAATAGTTTTGCTTGTTCAACAAAAGCGCTCTGTACGACAAATCAATATCATCGGCATACATAAAGCAGTTTTCGTCAAAACCTTCTAACTGATTATACAATTCGCGCTTCAGAACCATAAAAGCTCCGACCAAAATATCGACTTTTCCGGTTTGATTATCATCTAAATGTTGAGCGTAATATTTATTAAACAACGGTGATTTCGGATACAGTTTATACAAACCAAAAATCTTGGTAAAGGCAACCCATGGTGTTGGGATTCCGCGTTTGCTTTCAGGAAGAAAGTTTCCGGTTCCGTCAATGAGTTTGCAGCCAACAATTCCTAAATCTTTTTTGCTTTTGGCGAAAGCCAGCACTTTTTCAAACGTATCTTCGGCAACAACCGTATCCGGATTTAGAATGCAAATGTATTCGCCTTTGGCTGCTGCCATCGCAATATTATTCCCTTTTGGGAAACCTGAATTTTCTTTATTCTCAATAAGTTTGATAGTAGGAAAACACTGTTTCATCATCGCGCAACTGTCATCAGAAGAATTATTATCGATGACAATGATTTCGGCATCCAGATTCTGAATGGCTTTTTGCACACTCAAAACACACAACTCTAAAAAGTAGCGCACATTGTAATTAAGGATGATGACGGATAGTTGCATTGGGCAAATTTAAAGCAACTTAATTAAATCTTTTGGATTTTTAAGATTATTCCAGAATAGGAGTAATTCAATTGATAAATCATTATTATTAATTCTGTAAAACACTATCGTTTGCTTGGATAAAAGAAATGAGTAATTATTTTCAACTCTTAAAATTCCTAAAGTTGGATTTTTAGAGATTCTTTCCAATTCAATTTCTACTAATTTTTCAAATTTTAAGACTTCTTTCAAATTCCATTTTAAATAAATAAAATCAATTTCTTCGGAATATGAATTTAGAGCAGAAAATGTCCAATCTATTCTATAACTCATTTAAGAGAAGAAATTTTTTCTTTTATTTTTTGCATTGCTTCCTCATGAGAAATAAACTTTCCTTCATTTGCCTCTTTTATTGATTTATCGAGTAATTGAACTAAAATAGGATGTAACGCTTCTTCATTAGAATCAACTTTTGGAGTCACTTCGTATGCTTCAGCAGGTTCCTTAGCGCTATTTTTTTTGTTAGAATTCATAACAATTCATTTTGAAGTTCAAATATACGAAAAGTTTGAACTTTAAACTTTGAACCTAAAACAAAAAGTTGTTTAAAAATATTTCTTCCAAACAACAACTTTGTTATTTAATATAAGTTCGAACCAAAATGGTTTATGCCCAGAAGACATCCAACCATCATACTCTTTATCACTTTTTAGTTTTTGATAAACTCTAGCAGAATAACGAGTATCAGCAAAATAATAAAAAAATAAACCTGATTATTTGTGACTTCATGGACTATTTTAAAATTTATTTTCTCCGGAGTTAAATCATGGTCTAACTTATTTTCAATCTCCATAGCTTTTTTTAAATATTTTTCTTCTAAATCTTTAAAATTCAAGTTTTTAGTAACTTCTTTTCCAAGATATGTTTTTTTGTTAGCAAAAATTCGAAAAGAAAAGGTATCAGGCTCTTCTGTGTCTAATCTTTCATACTTATTCTTATGTTCAAATTTTCCACCATTATCGTAAAAAAGAAAAAGTGAATTATCTTTCAGTGGAAAATATATCGAAATCCTTTGGCGAAACCTGAATTTTATTTGTTCTCAATAAGTTTGATCTTCGGAAAACGCTGTTTCATCATCGCGCAACTGTCATCAGAAGAATTATTATCGATGACAATGATTTCGGCATCCAGATTATGAATTGCTTTTTGCACACTCAAAACACACAGCTCCAAAAAGTAGCGCACATTATAATTAAGGATGATGACGGATAGTTGCATTGAGCAAATATAATAGATTGTTAGATTATTAGATACGGCTGCGCCTTTAGATTTTTAGATATGAATTGGCTTTAACATACAATAATCTAAGAGCGAAGCATTTCTAAAGCCCAAAGGGCGTTTCTAATTTTCTAAAACGAAAAGTAGGTAAGTTTAAGTGAGTCCGTGATGAGTCCGTGGTGAGTCCGTGGTGAGTCCGTGGTGAGTCCGTGGTGAGTCCGTGATAATTAATATTTTTCACGGACTTACTATAAAGTTATTATTGAAATAACTTTGATTTATATAGAAGGAATTACGAAACAAATACTATATTTACTCATTGAAATCCAATACTTTATCTTATGGCAACACTTGGAAATAAGAAAACCTTCAGCGGTATGGTGGGCAACGTGGTTTTTAAAAACCTTAACGGCAAACAAATTGCCCAAAGCCGTCCGGCGCGTGTAAAACAAACGACTGCGACTAAAAAAAGTGCGTCTGAATTTGGCGAATGCAGCCAGTGGGCGAGACAATTGCGACATGGACTTACCCCTTTTTTGGTGGGACTTACCGACAGTACGATGCATTCCCGTTTTAGTGCTGCCTTATACAACACGGTTAAAAGTAATACTGCGGTACCCAAAGGCGAACGCAACCCGGTAAATTCCGATATGGATGCCTTGTGTAGTTTTGAATTCAACACCCACTCCCCTTTTGCGCTTTGGTTCAGACCCACGCTATCAGCAGCGCTTACCGATTCGGGAGAAGTTACTGTAGCCTTCGATACCATAAATCCGGAAGCCGACATTATGTTCCCAAACCGCTGTGATAAAGCCAAACTGGCGGTGTATGTGTACGCGACAGATTTTAAGGATAACAGCCAACGACTGACTTTCCACAGCCTGCTATCTATTGACAAACGTAGCAGCATTTCGGCACAAACGATATTGACTACCCCAGCCATCCCACAAGGGTATTTTGTACTCGTGGCGGCAAAACTGCTCTATTATAACTCTAATATACTTACAGAAAACAATTACCTAAACACGAAGACCTTTAGCCCGGCGATGGTGTTGTTGGCAAAGACGGTTTGAAATTTGAAAATGATTAGGATAGTTAAAACTAGATTTGAAGAAATGAAGATTTTGATTGCTATTTAAATAACGTACTTTTGCACACTGTAATTTTCACTCGAGGGAGAATTCCCGAACTGAGCGAAGCTAAATTGCCTCATTTTCACTCGAGGGAGAATCCCGAACTGAGCGAAGCTAAATTTTCAAATTAAAATGAATTACCTTTCAGTAGAAAACATATCAAAATCCTTTGGTGAAAGAACTTTGTTTGCAGCCATTTCTTTTGGCATCAACAAAGACCAGAAAATTGCATTTATTGCCAAAAATGGTTCAGGAAAAACCTGTATCATGAACATTATCAATGGCGAAGATGAGCCCGATACGGGTCAGGTGGTACTTCGAAAAGGATTAAAAATGGCTTTTCTTTCCCAGAAAAGTAGCCTACAGGACGAACTAACGATTGAAGAAAGTATTTTCGCTTCGGATAATGAAATTCTGCACGTAATTGAGCGTTACGAAAAAGCGTTGGAAAACCCGGAAGACGAGGAAAAATACCAATTGGCTTTCGATGAAATGGATCGTCATAATGCGTGGGATTTTGAAACACAGTTCAAACAAATTTTATCTAAACTAAAACTAGAGGATTTAAAACTGAAAGTAAAAAGCCTTTCCGGTGGACAAAAAAAACGTTTGTCTTTAGCTATCATTCTGATTAATCGTCCTGATTTATTGATATTAGATGAACCTACCAATCACTTGGATTTAGAGATGATTGAATGGTTGGAAAGTTATTTTGCTAAAGAAAACATTACACTTTTTATGGTAACGCACGACCGTTTCTTTTTGGAGCGTGTTTGTAATGAAATCATCGAATTAGACAACGGAAAACTATACCAATACAAAGGTAATTATTCGTATTACTTGCAAAAGAAAGAAGAGCGCATCGCCATGGAAAACTCCACAATTGACAAAGCTCAAAACCTTTTTGTAAAAGAATTGGCATGGATGCGCCGTCAGCCAAAAGCGAGAACAACCAAATCGAAATCGAGGCAAGATGATTTTTACCAAATTAAAGCTGTTGCCGAAAGCCGTAGAAAAGAAAATGTAGTCGAGCTCGAAATCAATATGGAACGTATGGGCAGCAAGATTATCGAACTGCACAAAATCAATAAAAAATTCAAGGATAAAGTTATTCTTGACAACTTCACTTATGATTTCCAACGCGGCGAACGCATTGGTATCATTGGAAAAAACGGAACCGGAAAATCGACTTTCCTGAATATTTTAACCAAAACTATTTTACCTGAATCGGGCAAAGTGATTATTGGCGACACTATAAAGATTGGTTACTACACACAAAGCGGTATCAATCCGAAACCCGGACAAAAAGTTATTGATATTATTAAAGAATATGGCGAATACATTCCGCTAACGAAAGGAAAAATCATTTCGGCTTCGCAATTGTTAGAGCGTTTCTTATTCGACCCCAAAAAGCAATATGACTTTGTTGAAAAACTGAGTGGTGGCGAATTGAAGCGATTGTATTTATGTACGGTTTTAATCCAGAATCCGAACTTCTTGATTTTGGATGAACCCACGAATGATTTAGATATTGTGACGTTAAACGTTTTGGAAAGTTTCCTTTTGGATTATCCTGGCTGTTTGTTGGTTGTTTCGCACGACCGATATTTTATGGATAAAATTGTGGATCACTTATTCATTTTCAGAGGCGAAGGACAAATAGAAGATTTCCCCGGCAACTATTCTGATTTCAGAGCGTATGAAGATTCGGCTGAGCCAAAAAACTTATCGAGCGTTTCTACTGAGAAAACCAATTGGAAGCAAAACAATACTACTGCTGCTGGATTGAATTTTAATGAGCAAAAGGAATTCAGCAAAATCGAACGAGAAATAAAAGATTTAGAATACGAGAAAAAACAAATTGAAAATCAGTTTTCAGAAGGCAAAGTTGCCGATGCTGAGATTACATCGAAAGCCAAAGAATTGGAAGTCATCATTAAAAAACTGGTAGTAAAAGAAGAGCGTTGGTTTGAGCTTTCGAGCAAAATGGAATAGCCCCTTAACCCCCAAAGGGGGAATTAATATGAATTACCTAAAAAAAAATTACGCAAAATTTGTGTTTCCCCTATGGGGGCTAGGGGGCTTTTACTGGTACTCCAAAAACGAACACGGAGTACATTCGCCGTTTGTGTTTAATTTGGTAGCCAAATGCTTTTATAACAATAGAAATTATGCTGAATATTCGATTCTGAAAAACTACAGAAAATCACTTTTAGAAAATTACGATACTATTAAAGTAACTGATTTTGGTGCTGGCTCAAAAGTTTTCAAAAGCAACACAAGAGCGATAAATCAAATTGCAAAAAATGCCGGAATTTCAAAAAAAAGAGCCAAATTGCTTTTCAGAATTACGAATTACTTTCAACCTAAAACTATTCTTGAAATAGGAACTTCGTTAGGACTCGCCACTTCTGCCCTTTCATTGGGAAATAGAAATGCCAAAGTCATCACACTTGAAGGCTGCCCGAACACATCGGATATTGCCCGAACACTGTTTGATAAATTTGGTTTCCATAACATAAGAACTGAAATAACAGAGTTTTCAGATTATTTAAAAAAACTACACACACCATTTAACATCTTCCATCTTGTTTATTTTGATGGTAATCATTCAAAAACTGCAACTCTAGAATATTTCGAATTATTGCTGACAACTGTTACGAATGAAACCGTTTGGATTTTTGATGATATTCATTGGTCTGCCGATATGGAAGAAGCTTGGGGAATTATAAAAGAACATTCGAAAGTTACCGTAACTATTGACACTTTTCAATGGGGATTTGTTTTCTTTAGAGAAGAACAACCAAAAGAACATTTTGTGATTCGGACATAAAAAAATGGCAACCATCCCTGATTGCCATTCTTCAAATTAAACAAAACCAATAATCATTTATTCTTTTGCTTCTTCATTTTCTCTTGCTTTTGCGCCTATTCTGTTTATTTTAAACATTGGTGCAAATTTGAATTTTATAGAGGCAATTTTATTATTGTCTTCTGCAGACAATCCTTCTTTTTCAACTGTATTTTTTCTGCTGTCTAATGCTTCATAAATTAGTTTTACTTCGTCATAATCTTCTCTTGAAAAATCACCTTTATTGTCTTTATACGATTGGAAAAATTCATCATAAACTTTCAATATATTATCTTTGTTTACCCAAGCAAAGCTCATGTCTTCTCCAACTTTACCTTCACCAAAAAAACGATCTCTCAACAATTGATTTGGGTTTTTAACAACAGGTTTTGCAGCGGCTTCTTCAGCTTGATATTTTGCTTTTAACGCTTCGTATTTTGCTTTGCTAACTGCTAATTTCTCTTTCAATGTTTCATTGTCTTTGGCATCTGATACTGACATTTCTGCTTCAGATGCTCTCTTTTGATAACCAGCATCTATTGTTGACCAATTTGCTTTGGCATCATCAGCTGCGACATTATCTAATGAGTCGACATAAACGACATAATTATTGACTGTTTTTTCAGCTTGCGCTTGCTTTTCATCCTTACAAGATGTAAACCCCATAGCTACCATTGCCAAAATTCCGACTGTATAAACACTTTTTTTCATAATCTTAATTTTTTTATTATTAGTTAGGTGTAAAACTACTTCCTTTTTAATTCGGAGTTGTTACATCTTTCTGTAAAGGTTTTACAGAATTGTCACATTTGCCTTTGCTTAATCAAAGTAGAAGTTGTAACAATTTAAATGGGAAACCTACTTATTGCGGTATTCAAATTCTAATTTTCTTTTCTTACTTTTACACAAATTCTTTATTCACAAAATGGCAAATCCATTAATAGACATCAAACAATTAAAACGAGATTTCCAACTCGGAAATGAAACCATCAACGTTTTAAAAGGCATCGATTTACAAATCAACAAAGGAGAATATGTAGCATTAATGGGACCATCGGGTTCTGGAAAATCTACGTTGATGAATCTCTTAGGCTGTTTGGACACGCCAACATCAGGGACTTATATTCTCAACGGAAATGATGTCAGCAAAATGCATGATGATGATTTAGCCGAAATCAGAAATAAAGAAATTGGTTTTGTGTTTCAAACCTTTAACCTTTTGCCAAGAACTACAGCACTCGATAATGTAGCTTTGCCAATGATTTACGCAGGTTATTCCAAATCTGAAAGAAACGAGCGCGCCACCGAAGTGCTTACACAAGTAAACCTTGCCGACAGAATGGATCACCAACCCAACCAACTTTCGGGTGGACAACGCCAACGTGTTGCTATTGCGAGGGCTTTAGTCAATAAGCCTTCTATCATTTTGGCCGATGAGCCAACCGGAAATCTCGACAGTAAAACTTCTATAGAAATCATGAATCTTTTCAACGATATTCATAAAAACGGAAATACGGTTATCGTCGTTACGCACGAAGAAGACATTGCCAAATATGCTCACCGAATTATCCGCCTACGCGATGGAATGATTGAAAGCGATGTTACAAATCCGAATCATTTGTAATTGTCATTGCAAGGAACGTGGCAATCAAGAGCGAATGGCTCGGGTATTATCAGTAATCCATTCCTGCCGGCCTTTGGGCAGGTTCCTGCTTTCCGTTACAATTTTTTTAGTTTTGCAAAAGCCCTTCGACTGCGCTCAGGGTGACAAAACAAAAAAGGATTTACACTACAATTAGGGCTGTTGGTAATGCATTTGTATGCTTGCTAACCCAAAAAAAACTCAGTACCTTGCGCCTTAGTACCTAAGAACCTTTACAACCATGAAAGTCTATACCAAAACCGGAGATACAGGAACCACATCACTTTTTGGTGGAACCCGCGTTCCAAAACACCATATCCGTATTGAAAGTTACGGAACAGTTGACGAACTCAACTCATACATTGGCTTAATCCGCGATCAGGAAATCAATCAATTATACAAAAATGTGCTGATTGAAGTGCAAGACCGATTGTTTACCGTTGGCGCAATTTTGGCAACACCGCCAGAAAAAGAAACTTTAAAAAACGGTCAGCCAAGATTACAAAATCTGGGAATTCTTGAAACCGATATTGAATTTCTTGAAAAAGAAATTGATATAATGGAAGCCGCTTTACCACAAATGACACACTTTGTGCTGCCTGGCGGAAATACTACTGTGTCATATTGTCACATTGCACGCTGTGTATGCCGTAGAGCAGAACGTTTAGCAGTGCATTTACACGAATTAGAACCTACAGATGAACGTGTAATAAAGTACCTAAACCGACTTTCTGACTACCTTTTTGTCTTGGCACGGAAGTTGTCCAAAGATTTGAATGCGGATGAAGTACAATGGATACCCCGAAAGTAGAAGGCAGGAATTTAGAAGGCAGAAAGCAGTAATATTTTAGATATATTGTGCAATCAGCGGTCTCTAATCTGCGTTCTGAAAAAACGTTCTTAAACATATTTGAAAATAAATCAAAAAAAACTTGACTTGTTCAGTAATAAATTTATTTTTGCATTAAATTAAAATCGATAGAAGATGTATTGGACATTAGAATTAGCATCGTATTTAAGTGATGCACCTTGGCCAGCAACCAAAGACGAACTTATAGATTACGCCATCAGAACTGGTGCGCCTCTTGAAGTAGTTGAGAATTTACAATCAATAGAAGATGAAGGTGAAATCTATGAATCTATGGAAGAAATTTGGCCAGATTATCCAACCGACGAAGATTACCTTTGGAATGAGGATGAATATTAAAAAATAAAAATCACAAAAGAGAAAAGTCCATTCAGGGCTTTTTTTTTGTTTAAATTTGCACACCATAATCGGTTGTCTGTTCTCTGTTTTAAAAGTTTTTCAATAAGCTAAATTTATTAAAATATTTTTTCACCAACGAACAATACTGATAACCGAAAACTGATAACATTAAAATATAAATACCAAACCCAATTATGAGTTTCATAAATAGCATTATCAAAGCTTTTGTAGGCGACAAATCTCAAAAAGATGTCAAAGCTACACAACCTTACATAACCAAAATAAAAGCTTTAGAACCTTTATTAGCAGTGCTTTCTCACGACGAGTTAAGAGCAAAAACTGCAGAGTTCAAAGAAAAAATAAAACAAGCTCGCGCCAAACAAGACGCAGATATTGAAGCCAAAAAACAAGAGGCCGAAAACACGGCTGATATCGATTTAAGAGAAGATATCTATAATGTTATTGACGCTTTAGAAAAAGAAGCTTACGAAATTTCAGAAAAAGTATTGTTGGAAATTCTTCCTGAAGCTTTTGCAGTAATCAAAGAAACGGCTAAACGTTTCAAAGAAAATTCAACCATTACTGTTACTTCAACCGAAAAAGACAGAGAACTTTCGGCTACAAAACCATACATTACTTTAGTTGGCGACCAAACCAATTGGTCAAACCAATGGAATGCTGCCGGAAAACAAATCACTTGGGACATGATTCACTACGATGTTCAGTTGATTGGTGGAATCGTTCTTCACGAAGGTAAAATTTCGGAGATGCAAACAGGTGAAGGAAAAACTTTGGTAGCTACCCTTCCACTCTATTTAAATGCGTTGACAGGAAATGGTGTTCATTTAGTAACCGTGAATGATTACTTGGCAAAACGTGACAGCACCTGGAAAGCACCATTGTTTGAATTCCACGGATTGACAGTTGATTGTATTGATAATCATTCGCCAAACTCTGATGCTCGTAGAAAAGCTTACGAAGCGGATATTACTTACGGAACCAACAACGAATTTGGTTTTGACTACTTACGTGATAATATGGCGCATTCGCCAGAAGATTTGGTGCAAAGAAAACACAACTATGCGATTGTTGATGAGGTGGATTCGGTATTAATTGATGATGCTCGTACGCCGTTGATTATTTCTGGTCCAGTGCCTGATGGTGATCGTCACGAATTCACTGAATTGAAACCAAAAATCGAAAACCTATATAATTTACAGCGTCAGTTGGCAAATGGTTTCTTAACCGAAGCCAAACGTTTGTTCAAAGAAGGAAACATGAAAGATGCCGGTTTCCAATTGTTAAGAGCCTATAGAGCCTTGCCAAAAAACAAAGCGTTAATCAAGTTCTTGAGTGAAGATGGTGTAAAAGCATTACTTCAAAAAACAGAAAACGAATACATGTCGGACAACAACCGTAAAATGCCGGAAGTTGACGAAGCCATGTATTTTGTAATAGAAGAAAAAAACAATCAGGTTGAACTTTCTGATAATGGAATTCAATTCCTTTCTAAAGATACTGACGATAAATTCTTCGTTCTCCCGGATATTGGAACAGAAATTGCCAACATCGAAAAACAAAATCTTGATAAAGACAAGGAAGCGGAAGCTAAGGAAAAACTATTTCAGGATTTCGGAATCAAATCAGAAAGAATTCACACACTTACGCAGTTATTAAAAGCGTACACACTATTTGAAAAAGATGTAGAATATGTAATCATGGACAACAAAATTTTGATTGTCGATGAGCAAACTGGTCGTATCATGGATGGTCGTCGTTATTCTGACGGATTGCATCAGGCGATTGAAGCTAAAGAACAGGTTACGATTGAAGCAGCAACCCAAACATTTGCTACGATTACATTACAGAATTATTTCCGTATGTATAGTAAATTGGCTGGTATGACAGGAACAGCCGTAACAGAAGCTGGCGAACTATGGGAAATTTACAAATTAGATGTTGTTGAAATTCCAACGAATCGAGGCATGTCGAGAATTGATAAAGAAGATTTGATTTACCGTTCGGTTCGTGAAAAATTCAATGCCGTTATCGAAGATGTAACACAATTATCACAAGCCGGAAGACCAGTTCTTATTGGAACAACATCGGTTGAGATTTCAGAATTATTAAGCCGAATGTTAAAAATACGTGGTGTAAATCACAATGTATTGAATGCAAAAATGCACAAACAAGAAGCACAAATCGTTGAAGAAGCCGGTAAATCTGGAGTCGTAACAATCGCTACAAATATGGCTGGTCGTGGAACCGATATTAA
>JAYTGH010000442.1:0-11808 GCA_043733645.1 Flavobacterium sp.
TGGCTCTGCTCATGATGAAGGATTTTCGAGCGTTGCCGAAAAAATAAAGGAAAAACTAAAACTTTTTATTTCGGTAAACGTACTGATTCTGAATAAAAATAAAACTATTTGTGCTTTTGTTAATCCAAAAATAAAAATCTTCAGTTGGTGTTCCGACGATAAAAGTGCCGATGTTTTTATCACCAAAAAAAATATAGGCGAACTAACCGAATTGCAGGTTACGTATAGAGAAGATACTTTCCCGATTACCATTCCGTTTCAAGACCAAGCTTCGGTGGAAAATGCGATTCATTGTATGATGGTAATGCTCTATTTTGGCTACAACCAAAAAGTGATTCAAACCAGAATGGCGCAATTATATCCCGTAGAAATGCGTCTGAAAGTGAAAAACGGAATTTACAATTGTACGCTTATCGATGATAGTTATAGTTCTGATTTTCAATCGCTAAAAATTGCTTTAGATTTTCTAGAAAACCAAAAACAGCATAAAAAGAAAACGCTGATTCTTTCTGATATTTTTCAGAGTGGTTTGAGCAATGACGAATTGTATTCGCAGGTTTCTCAGTTGATTATTTCGAATAAAATTACACGTGTGATTGGCATTGGCGAAACGATTTCTCAATACAAAAACAAATTTATCAATAGCGTTACTTTTAAAGATGTTACCGAATTTAAAAATGCGTTTGACAATCTGAATTTCGAAAACGAAACTATCTTAATCAAAGGTGCGCGCGATTTTCATTTTGAAGAAATCGTGTCCATTCTTGAAGAGAAAAAGCATGAAACTGTTCTCGAAATCAACCTCAACGCCATAAGTCATAATCTGAATTTTTTCAAATCGAAACTAAAACCAAAAACCAAAATGATGGTAATGGTCAAGGCTTTCGGTTATGGAAATGGCGGTTTTGAAATTGCTAAATTATTGGAACATCACAAAGTAGATTATCTTGGTGTGGCTTTCGCCGATGAGGGAATTTCTTTGAAAAATGCCGGAATTACAGTGCCAATTATGGTATTAAATCCGGAAACTACAAGTTTTGCTGCTATCATTCAGCATCAGTTAGAACCCGAAATTTATTCTATTAAAGGATTAAAAGGCTTTTTAAAAATTGCCGAACAAAATAAATTAAAGCATTTCCTAATTCACATCAAAATTGATACAGGAATGCACCGTTTGGGCTTTGAAGAAGAAAACATTTCTGATTTAATTCATATTCTGAAAGGTAACGAAACCGTACAAATCAAAAGTATCTTATCGCACATGGCAACGAGCGACGATTTGAAACACGATGCGTTTTCAAAATCACAAATTGCCCTATTTGAAAAATTATCAACACAACTAGAAACCGAATTAAATATAAAACCAATCCGACATATTTTAAACACTTCCGGCATTACCAATTATCCCGAAGCACAATACGATATGGTTCGCTTAGGCATTGGTTTATATGGAATTTCTAATGATCCAGAAGAACAAAAACAACTTGAAATTGTTGGTACCTTAAAATCCGTCATTTCTCAAATCAGAACTATAGATGCAGAAGAAAGCGTAGGTTATGGAAGAAGATTCATCGCAACAGAAACTACAAAAATTGCCACAATCCCTATTGGTTACGCTGATGGCATTAGCCGAAGTTGGGGACATGGCGTTGGTTACGTTTTGATTAATAACAAACCTGCAAAAATAGTTGGCAGCGTTTGTATGGATATGCTCATGGTTAATATCACTGGCATTGATTGCAAAGAAGGCAATACCGTTATCATTTTTGGCGAAAACCCGACAGTAAATTTTATGGCAAAACAACTAAACACGATTCCGTATGAAATTCTAACCAGCATTTCGCAACGCGTTAAACGAGTATTTTTCAGAGAATAATTTTGAAAATTATTTTAAACTGTTAAAATTTTCCATAACTTAGTTTTCAATTAACCAATAAAACAAAACAATTATGGGATTTTTTAGCGATTTTAAAACGTCTTTAATGAAAGGCGATGTATTAAGTTTAGCTACTGCGGTAGTAATCGGTGGTGCTTTCGGGAAAATTGTAGGCTCAGCAGTGGATGATCTTATCATGCCGCTAGTTGGTTTAATCACAGGCGGAATTGATTTTACAACAAAATTTATTGCCTTAAATGGTCAGAGTTACGAAAATTTAGAAGCTGCCAAAAAAGCTGGTGCTTCGGTAATGACCTATGGAAATTTTGTTCAGGCCGTGATTAATTTTGTAATCATCGCTTTGTTTATTTTCATCGTGTTGAGAGCTGCTGAAAAAGCAAAAAAGAAAGAAGAAGCTGCACCTGCTGCTCCAGCCGGACCAACTCAGGAAGAATTACTGATCCAAATCAGAGATTTACTCAAAAAATAATACCGTTACATTATATATTCTTAACTAAACCGCTTCTATTGAGGCGGTTTTTCTTTGTCTGTATGTCATTCCGACGAAGGAGGGATCTCATCGTCAGAATAATTTGATGAGATTCTTCGTGCCTCAGAATGACAAGTTTATAGAAATATTTTTTATGCTAAAACAAACTTAAACCTAATTTTCTACATACTTTTGTACTTCAAAATTTTATAAATCGATAAACATAAAAATATGAAAGTTGCTGTTGTTGGCGCGACCGGAATGGTTGGAGAAGTGATGCTGAAAGTATTAGCCGAAAGAAATTTTCCGGTAACGGAATTGATTCCTGTTGCTTCTGAAAAATCTGTTGGAAAAGAAATTGAATTCAAAGGAAAAAAATATAAAGTAGTTGGTTTACAAACCGCTGTAGATATGAAAGCTGATATTGCTTTGTTTTCTGCAGGTGGAGAAACTTCTTTAGCTTGGGCACCAAAATTCGCCGCAGCAGGAACAACTGTTATCGATAATTCATCGGCATGGAGAATGGATCCAACTAAAAAACTAATCGTTCCTGAAATCAACGCTTCTGAATTAACCAAAGATGATAAAATCATAGCCAATCCAAACTGTTCAACCATACAAATGGTAATGGTTTTGGCACCATTGCATAAAAAATACAATATCAAACGTGTGATTGTCTCTACCTACCAATCCATCACTGGAACTGGAGTAAAAGCAGTTCAACAATTAGAAAACGAATATGCTGGAGTTTCTGGTGAGATGGCGTATAAGTACCAAATTCACCGAAATGCGATTCCACAATGCGACAGTTTTGAAGATAATGGTTACACCAAAGAAGAAATGAAATTGGTTCGCGAAACGCAAAAAATTATTGGCGACAAATCTATCGCTGTTACAGCAACTGCTATCAGAATTCCTGTGGTTGGCGGCCATAGTGAAGCTGTGAATGTAGAGTTTTCGAAAGATTTTGATGTGAATGAAATTCGCAACATTTTGCACCATACTGATGGTGTAACTGTTCAGGATAACAATGATACTTACACGTATCCGATGCCATTATATGCCCAAGGAAAAGACGATGTTTTTGTGGGCAGAATTCGTCGTGATGAAAGCCAGCCCAATTCTTTGAACATGTGGATTGTGTCTGATAATTTAAGAAAAGGTGCGGCTACAAATACAATTCAAATTGCTGAATATTTAGTGGCTAATAAATTAGTATAATAAATTTGGATTGTCCTTTTCACAAGCTTCAATACTTTAGTTGCCACAAATTACACTAATTATCACAAATTAATTTGTGATAATTAGTGTAATTTGTGGCTTTCTTTTTAAAAGAAACAACAGTTGACTTTTTGCAAATCATAAAATTTGTTAAAATTAGATGGTTTTCTTTGGTCATGGCTTACATTTGCACTTGATGAAAAAAAGGTTTCTAATAGTAAATTCAATCATGGGATTGGTTGTATTGCTGGCAATACTGCTTCAGTCGTTTGATGCTATTGGGCATTTGGAAAAACAATTTTCAGAAAAACATTGCTACCACAACTATCATCATCATAAAACCGAAATCAATCATTCACATGAAAATTTAGACCATTGTTTTGTTTGTGAGTTTGCTTTTAGCAGTTTTATTTCGCCTTCCAAAATAGCTTTTACTTCTCAAAAAGTTGAAGTTGTTACCAAATATTCCTCTTTTTATTCCAAAGAAATAACCCAATTTTTCCGAGGAAGTCTTTTTGCACTACGTGCACCACCCAGTTTTATTGTTTAAACTGAACTTGTTTCAGTTTCTCTGAATCCCGAAGCTTCGGGACTAAACCGAAATAACTTCGGTCAATTATTCATTTATCAATAAAACTATTTTATGAAATCAATATATATTGCCCTATTGATGGGGCTTACATTAGTCGCTACTGCGCAAAACAAAATCTCTGGAATTACTTCAGATAAAGACAATAAACCATTATCCAATGCGATTGTTTCCATTCCAGAAATCCATAAAGAAACTATTTCTGATACTGACGGAAACTATACTTTAAACAATTTACCAAATGGTACTTTTAAAATTGTTTATTCTCTTGTTGGCTATGCTTCTCAAACAATTTCTATTTCATTATCTGAAAAGGAGCTTAATCAAAACATTACTTTAGAAGACAATATTATCCACATGGATGAAGTGATTGTTTCTACGGCTTTCAACAAATTACAATCGCAAAACGTGATGAAAGTCGAACATGAAAGCGTCAAATCCTTACAACAAAAAGGAACCGCAACGCTTATTGAAGGCTTGGCGACGATTCCTGGAGTTTCCCAAGTTTCTACCGGAACTTCTATTGGAAAGCCCGTTATTCGTGGCTTGAGTGGCAATCGTGTTTTGGTTTATTCACAAGGTGTGCGATTAGAAAACCAACAATTTGGAGAAGAACATGGCTTGGGGTTAAATGATGCCGGGGTTGAAAGTGTAGAAGTCATCAAAGGCCCAGCCTCGTTGCTTTATGGCTCCGATGCTTTGGGTGGCGTGTTATATTTTAATCCTGAAAAATTTGCCAATCCCAAAGAATTCAAAGCAGATTTTAGTCAACGTGTATTTTCGAATACTTTAGGAAGCAATACTTCTTTAGGATTAAAAACATCAACCGAAAATTGGAAATTTTTAGCTCGTGGAAGTTTCAACACGCATGCCGATTATCAAATTCCAAATGGTGACAAGGTAACCAATACACGTTACAACGAAAGTGATTTTAAAACCGGACTTGGTTATAGCAATTCGAAGTTTTCAAGTGTGTTGCGATACAATTTTAACAAGCTGGATTTGGGAATTCCTGAAAACGGAATAAGTGAACAATCTACGAGTCATTCCACTGTTTTCCCTAAACAAGCGGTTGACAATCATATTTTAAGTTTACATAATAATTTCTACTTCAAGAACTCAAAACTCGATGCTGATTTGGGTTATATTTTTAATGATAGAAGCGAATTTAAAGACAGCAACGTAGCCTCTTTACACATGAAATTGCGAACGCTGAATTATGATTTGAAATATTATTTGCCAAAATTAGGTAAAGTAGAAACCATTGTCGGTCTTCAGGGAATGCATCAAACGAATACCAATTCGGGGCAAGAATTATTAATTCCGGATGCTGCAACGAATGATTTTGGGGTTTTTGGCACTGCCAATTATGAATTTGGAAAAAATGTATTACAAACCGGGCTCCGTTTTGACAACAGAAAAGTAGTTAGTGAAACACACGGAATTATTGGTCAAGAAGGTTATTTCGAAGCAGTCAATAAAAGCTTTGATAGTTTTAATGCTTCGTTGGGTTACAAAACCAATTTGGCTGATGATTTTACATTACGTTTGAATATTGCTTCTGGTTTCCGTGCTCCAAATTTGGCTGAATTGACTTCTAATGGTGTGCACGAAGGAAGCAATCGTTACGAAATCGGAAATCCTAATTTGAAAAACGAGCAGAATCTGCAAACCGATTTAAATCTGGAATACAAAAGTTCGCATTTTGAATTGTTTGCCAATGGATTTTACAATCATATCAATAATTATATTTTTATTTCCCCTAACGGAAATGTTATTGATGGTAATAATGTATACGATTATGTGCAAGCGAATGCTAAATTATATGGTGGTGAAGCGGGAATCCATTTTCATCCGCATCCTTTAGATTGGTTGCATTTTACAAGCAGTTTTGAAACTGTTATTGGAAAAAAAGATGATGGAAGCAACTTACCTTTAATTCCTGCCAACAAATGGAACAACACTTTTAAAGGAGAATTTGAATTAAAAAATTGGTTGAAAGAAGGTTTTGCAACGCTCAACATCGAAAGCACTTTTGCACAAAATAACAATAGTGAATTTGAAACCCGAACAAATGATTACACCTTAGTTAACTTAGGTCTAGGTGGAAAAATAACGATTAATAAATCAGTTTTTAATTTCAACTTAAACGCCAATAATGTGTTAGACAAAACCTATGTTTCCCATTTGTCTCGATTAAAGACTGATGGAATTCCAAATATTGGAAGGAATATTATTTTAGGTGTAAATTTTACCATTTAAAATTATCTGTTCTGTAACATATTGTACAATTGTTTATAATTAAGCTAAAATTTTAAATAATAAAGTGTTTTTAATGTAAATAATTAGTACTATTTTTACGTTAATACTAATTAAAAATCTATGCCTATGAACTCAATGTTTACAAAAATCGTTAGAATAGCTTTAGGATTAGCATTGGTTGTTTTTGGATCCAATATGATTCATCATTTCATTCCAATGGATCAGCCAGATATGGATACTGCCGCTGGACAATTTATGAATTCACTTGGCGCAACTGGATATATTTTTCCTGTTGTTGGTTTTTTAGAAGTTATTATTGGAGCAATGCTATTGCTAAAAAAATGGGTAGCTTTTGCACTAATATTGTTAGCACCAATATCTATTAATATTTTATTATTTCATTTATTTTTAGATATTCCAGGAATGTCAATCGCGGTTTTAGTAGCGGTTTTCAACGCAGTTTTAATATTCAAACATTGGCAACAATACAAACCTTTGTTTTACTAAAATATTTAAAATTAAAAACGTCCCGATAACCGGGACGTTTTTTTTAATAGTTGATCTTTCCAATATGTCGCATCACTGTCATGATTTTATCCTTTCGGTTATTGATATAAGGAGAAGAATTTGATGCTTTGAATTTCCTAGGATTTGGTAGAATTGCCGCAATTCCGGCAGCTTGATCGGGAGTTAAGTTTATTGCTGGTTTTCTGTACCAAATTCTCGCTGCTTCTTGCGCTCCATAAACTCCGTTGCCCATTTCTATACTATTAAGGTAAACTTCCATGATGCGTTCTTTGCCCCAAATTAATTCGATGAGAACCGTGAAATAAGCTTCCAATCCTTTACGGATATAACTCCTGCCTTGCCATAGAAAAACATTTTTGGCTGTTTGTTGTGAAATAGTGCTTCCTCCTTTAAGTCTTCTCCCTTTATTATTGTTTTTGAAAGCTTTTTGCATCGCTTTAAAATCAAAACCGCTGTGTATTAAAAAATTTCCGTCTTCGCTGGCAATTACTGCTTTTTGAAGATTGGGAGAAATCTCTTCTAACGGAACCCATTTATGACTGTAAATAGCATCATTACCATCTAACTTAAATTCAATTATTCTGGTAATCATCAATGGTGTAAACGGAATTGGAACCCATTTAAATATAATGACTGATAAAATGGAAAGTCCAAAAAACCAAAGCATTGCTTTCCATATCCAACGAAAAAGTTTTCTTACCATATTTTATTTAACTAAATCTGCTAATTCCTGTCCTATCAAACTTCCTATGGCAACTCCCATTCCGCCTAGTCTTACACCGCAATACACATGCGCAGACAACTGTTCTACAATAGGTTTTTTGGTCGACCCTAATCCCATAATTCCGCTCCAACGATGCGCAATTTTATAATCGGTGTTTGGTAAAATTACTTCTTTTAACAATTCTTCCAAACGATTTTGAATTAATTCTGTCTGACCAAGTTCTGTTGTAGTTTCTGTTTCAAAAGCTAAATTTCTTCCACCACCAAGTAAAATTCTATTGTCGATATTTCGGAAATAATAATACCCTTTATCTAAATGAAACGTTCCTTTAACATCAAGATTTGGAATCGGTTCCGTGATTAAAACTTGCCCTCTTGCAGGTTTTACTTGGTTGTTAGTTATTTGAGCGGCAAAACCATTAGTAGCAAATAATAACTTTTTGGTGGAAAAACTAAAATCGCCCACCCAAGGCGAAGCCCAATCGAGCGTAGCTAAAGTAACTTCAACACTATCCTTTTTTTCCTGATGCGACGTTACTTCAACTTGATTTAGAATTAAAATGTCGTTTGCAATTGCCTTTTTCAACAAAGCATTCATCATTTTGCCAGTATCAATTTGTGCTTCAAACGGATTGAAAACTACATATTCCTGTATGCCTTGAAACGCAAAACGATCCACTTCTTTGGCAAAAACATCATTCCTAAAAAGAGGTTTTAATAAGTCATTAATAAAAGGTAGTTTATGCAAACATTCTGTATAGGTGCTTTCATCTTCATTAAGGAACAATTCATAACCGCCATAAGGTTTAAAATCTATAGTTTCATCACCAAGATTGTTACGCAATAATTGCAAGCCGTTCCGTCGTTTTGCAATAAGCTGAACAACTTCTTCTTCACTATGTGATTTTAAATCATCTATAATTTCTGAAAGGCTTCCAAAGCAAGCAAAACCAGCATTTTTTGTACTTGCGCCTTGAGGTAAAATTCCTTTTTCTAAAATCAATATCTTGCTTTTAGGAAACTTTTCTCTTAATGCCAATGCGCAATGAAGTCCAACGATTCCGCTACCTATAATGGTGAAATCGATATTTGTAAACCAGTTTTTAAGCTCCCAGTAACTTAGATTCATTTTTTTTTCTAAAAATACTTTTTTTTAGATAACACTTAAAGCAAAATAATTAAATTTTATCATTTTAATACGAATTATACCTAATATTTACTGATATACTAACAACCAACTATGTAGTTTGTCGATTTGTTAGTAGTTTTATTAAATATTGTATCAATTTGTTAAAAATAATTTTACTTTTGGAGCGCTATATTTAACCAAAAATTATAGAATTATGAAATTTAAACTACTCATTGTTAATTTACTAGCGATTTCAAGTGTGTCTTTTGCTCAAAACAAAAGCACTATATGGAATACTACTACAAAAAAAGGCAACATGGTTGCGCTTGACGCAAGAATGCAACTTCCGGAGAATCATCTTTTCGATTTGAATCTTATAACTCTAAAATCGAATTTGACCAATGCGCCTGCAAGAATGGCAAACTCCAAATCAAACACAATTGTATCTATTCCTAATGCTGAAGGCATTTTAGAGAGATATCGTGTTTATGAAAATTCAAATATGGATCCTGCTTTAGCGGCAAGATATCCAGAAATTAAATCCTATTTAGGAATTGGAATTGATAATCCAACAGCAACAGCTTATTTCAGCGTTTCCCCTTTAGGTTTCAAATCTATGGTATTGTCTGCTGATAAATCTGCTGTTTTTATCGAACCAATTTCTGCCGATTTAGGAACTTATACTGTTTATAGAAAAGCCGACAAAGCACAATCGCTTACTCGTTTTGAGTGTAGCGTAATTGATACTGCTGCTCCACAACTTTCATCAGTTACAGCTAGACCAAATGCTGATGATGCTACACTAAGAACATTCCGTCTGGCAATGTCAGTAACTGGAGAATATACCACTTATTTTGGTGGTACAAAAGCTTTGGCTTTAGCAGGAATAAACAATTCATTGACTCGTGTTAATGGTGTTTTTGAAAAAGATTTTGGTGTTCACATGAACCTGATTGCTAATACTGATTTAGTTATTTATACAAATGCTTCAACCGATCCTTATGACGCAGCAGCTACTGGTGCAGGAGGTACTTGGAACCAGCAATTACAAACAACTTTAACCAACGTTATTGGTAGTGCCAATTACGATGTCGGACACTTATTTGGTGCCTCAGGCGGAGGTGGAAATGCTGGTTGTATTGCTTGTGTATGTGTTAATCCAACTAGCTCATCCCCGTTAGGAAAAGGAAGCGGATTTACTTCCCCTGCCGATGCAATTCCTGCCGGAGATAACTTTGATATCGATTATGTAGCGCACGAAATGGGTCACCAATTTGGAGCCAACCATACGTTTACACATAGTAATGAAGGAACTGGTGTTCAGGTTGAACCAGGTTCTGGCTCAACTATCATGGGCTATGCCGGAATTACATCGTTAGATGTGCAGCCTCATTCTGACCCTTATTTTCATGCGGTAAGTATACAGCAAGTTACGAATTATATTAAAACTACAACTTGCCAAACTAACACTCCTACAGGAAATGCGATTCCAACAGCCAATGCAGGTTTAGATTATACGATTCCAAAAAGCACGCCTTTCATGTTAACAGGTACAGGTACTGACGCTAACGGAGATACGCTTACCTATGATTGGGAACAAATGGATTCACAAACTACTTCGGCAGCACCAAGTGCTACTAAAACAACGGGGGTTGACTTTAGATCATACAATCCAAGCACCTCTCCAACAAGATATTTCCCTAATATGACTACTGTTTTAGCAGGTGGTACAACTACAGCTGGTTCAGAACTTACTGTAGAGGCACTACCTTCTGTAGCCAGAACATTTAATTTTAGATTGACCGTTCGCGACAGTCATGCAGCTGGTCCTGCAAACAATAGTGACGATATGGTTGTTACGGTAAATGCTACTGCCGGACCATTTGCTGTAACTGCTCCAAATACTGCAGTTTCTTATGTAGGTGGTTCTTCTCAAACTATTACTTGGAACGTTGCAGGCACAACAGCTAATAATGTAAATTGTGCTAATGTTGATATTTTAATTTCTACTAATGGTGGTTCTACTTGGTCAACTTTATTAGCGGCTACTCCTAATGATGGAACACAAGCTGTCACTATTCCTAATACTCCAAGCACTACTTGTAGAATTATGATTAAAGGAACCAATCATGTTTTCTTTGATGTATCCAACACTAACTTTACTATTACCGCTGGTTCAACAGATACTGTTGCTCCAACAGCGCCAACTTTAACTGCTTCAGGAACAGCACAAACAACTACTAACTTGTCTTGGTCAGGTGCCACTGATAACGTAGCAGTAACTGGTTATGATGTTTATAAAGATGGTGTGTTATTAGGATCAACTACAACAGCTACAACTTATGCAGTTTCTGGTTTAACGGCTTCTACTACTTATGTATTTACTGTAAAAGCCAAAGATGCTGCCGGAAATGTTTCTGCTGCCAGCAATGCTTTAAGTGTGACAACTTTAGCTCCGGCTCCTGATACTACTGCACCAACAACAGCTACATTGTCAGCTTCTGGAACTACTACATCTTCAACTAATTTATCTTGGACAGGGGCAACAGATAACGTTGCTGTAACAGGATATGACGTCTATAAAGATGGTGTTTTATTAGGCTCAACTACAACAGCAACTACTTATGCTGTAACGGGTTTAACAGCTTCTACTATTTATACATTCACTGTTAAAGCGAAAGACGCTGCCGGAAACGTATCTCTTGCTAGTAATACTGTTAGCGTAACAACATTAACTCCAGATACTACTGCACCAACTGCACCAACAGTATCAGCTTCAGGAACTACCTCTTCAGCTACTAATTTATCTTGGACAGGCGCTACTGATAACGTAGCCGTAACTTCTTATGATGTATATCAAAATGGAGTATTTAAAGCTAACGTTACTACTATAACTTATGCAGTAACTGGTTTAACAGCTTCTACAACTTATACTTTCTATGTTATTGCTAAAGATGCTGCAGGAAATGTTTCTCCAGCTAGCAATACGG
>JAYTGH010000443.1:0-11758 GCA_043733645.1 Flavobacterium sp.
AATTTTAATCCCGAAGAACTTGACCTCGAAAAAAAGTTAAGACCATTATCTTTTGATGATTTTACAGGACAAGAGCAGGTGTTGGATAATCTAAAAATATTTGTTGAAGCAGCCAATCAAAGAAGCGAAGCTCTTGACCATACTTTGTTTCACGGACCACCGGGATTAGGGAAAACTACCTTGGCCAATATTTTGGCTAATGAATTAGGAGTTGGAATTAAAATTACTTCGGGACCTGTTTTAGATAAGCCCGGAGATTTAGCCGGATTGTTAACCAATCTTGAAGAAAGAGATGTTTTGTTCATTGATGAAATTCATCGTTTAAGTCCGGTTGTCGAAGAATATTTATATTCAGCGATGGAAGATTTTAAAATAGACATTATGATTGAGTCTGGGCCAAATGCCAGAACAGTTCAAATCAACTTAAATCCGTTTACGCTTGTTGGAGCAACAACCCGCTCCGGATTATTAACGGCACCAATGCGTGCCCGTTTCGGAATTCAAAGCCGATTACAATATTATAACACCGAACTCTTAACCACTATTGTTCAACGTAGTTCCAGCATTTTAAAAATGCCCATTACTATGGAAGCTGCTATTGAAATTGCCGGAAGAAGTCGCGGTACACCTCGTATTGCCAATGCACTTTTGCGACGTGTTCGTGATTTTGCCCAAATAAAAGGCAATGGAAAAATTGATATCGAAATTGCAAAATACGCTTTAAAAGCATTGCATGTTGATGCTCATGGTTTGGACGAAATGGATAATAAAATTTTGGTTACGATCATCGATAAATTCAAAGGCGGACCAGTAGGATTGTCAACATTGGCAACAGCCGTTTCCGAAAGCGGAGAAACTATTGAGGAAGTGTACGAACCCTTCTTAATCCAAGAAGGTTTTATTATCAGAACACCGCGCGGCAGAGAAGTTACCGAGAAAGCGTATAAACATTTAGGGAAAATCAAAACTAATAGTCAAGGCGGACTTTTTTAGGGCGTTACCACAAGGGTCGGGCTTTTGTTCCAATCTTGTCATTGCGAGCTTGCGAGGCAATCTCACAATAAAAAGGATTTCCACGACAATCCCTAACGCAACACGTTATACATAAATACATTTTGATTAATAACAAAGAAAACAACACCCAACTCATAAAAGCCGAAGCCAAACGCTTAGGATTTTTGTCGTGCGGAATATCCAAAGCTGGTTTTCTGGAAGAGGAAGCACCGCGATTAGAACATTGGTTAAACCAAAATCATCATGGCGAAATGAAGTACATGGAAAATCATTTCGATAAACGTTTGAATCCTAATTTATTAGTTGATGATGCCAAAAGTGTGATTTCTCTTTTATTGAATTATTATCCATCAGAATCGCAAAATTTAGAAAGTTATAAGATCTCCAAATATGCCTACGGACAAGATTATCATTTTGTCATCAAGGAAAAACTAAAGGAATTGTTACATACAATTCAAACCGAAATAGGTGAAGTTTCTGGACGTGCTTTTGTCGATTCGGCACCGGTTTTAGATAAAGCCTGGGCAGCTAAAGGTGGATTAGGTTGGATTGGCAAAAACAGTAATTTACTAACCCAACAGGTTGGTTCTTTTTATTTTATAGCCGAACTGGTAGTCGATTTAGATTTGGAATATGATTATGTAACAACCGACCACTGCGGCACTTGTACCGCTTGCATTGATGCCTGCCCAACGGAAGCCATCGTGGCACCTTATGTAGTCGACGGAAGCAAATGCATTTCTTATTTCACTATCGAACTCAAGGAAAACATTCCAATGGAAATGAAGGGAAAAATGGACGACTGGATGTTTGGCTGTGATGTATGCCAAGATGTTTGTCCGTGGAATCGTTTTTCAAAATCACATAACGAACCGCTTTTCAATCCAAATCCAGAAATCCTCTTGATGACCAAAAAAGACTGGGAAGAAATCACCGAAGATACTTTTAAAAAAGTCTTTAAAAACTCGGCTGTAAAAAGGGCAAAGCTGGGAGGCTTGCAAAGAAATATTACTTTCCTAAAGTAGATTCTCGTTCAATAATTCCGGTTTCAAGCTCAATAGTTCTCGGTTGAAAAGGGAGCAATTCTTTTCGAGTATTTATTTCTTCCAACAATAAACCAAATGATTGAACACCCATTTCAAAACTCGGTTGGTCAACCGTACTGAGCTTTGGAGTAATGACTTGTGACATAAACCAATTACTAAATCCTATAACTTTTATTTGCTCTGGCACTTTAATGTTTTTTTCATTAAAATAGGCCAAAACGCCAACAGCAACTAAATCGGTAATAACAAAAACACCATCAATATCAGTATGTTCCTCGATAATTTGCTTTGCGAATTCTTTTCCTTCATCAAATGTCACATTCTTACAAGTATAAACCAACTTTGGATCAAAAGGAATGTTGTTTTTTTCTAAAGCTTTTTTGTAACCTAAAAATCTATCGATAGCATTTTGAGGATTTACCGGCCCACGAATATGAGCAATTTTTTTACATCCTTTTTGTATCAGATGCTCTACCGCATTGAATGCTGCTTTTCGGTCATCAATAATAACTTTAGAACACGGAATGAGTTTTGAAATCTTATCAAACATCACAAACGGCAACTCTTTTCTAATAATTTCTTTAATGTGTTCGTCGTTATTAGACTCGTTTGACAATGACATGATTATACCATCTACTCTCTTATTCATGAGAAGTTCCACTTGCTTTTTTTCAAGTTCTAAAGATTCATTTGATTGAAGGATGATTACTAAATAGCCATTTTTCTCTGCTTCGTCAATGATTCCATTAATAACGTTAGAAAAAAAATGATGAACAACTTCAGGAATTATTAAACCAATAGTTCTAGATTCTTTTGTTCTGAGATTAACGGCAAAACTATTTGGTGTATAACTTAACGATTTAGCCAAATCTAAAACAGCCTCTCTAGTTTTTGGACTAACATCAGGGTAGTTTTTTAGCGCTTTAGATACTGTAGTGATTGAAATCCCTAAAGTTTCAGCAATTTGTTTAAGCGTTATGTCTCTCATTTAACAAATATGATAAAAAAATGTCAATATTTACCGAAAACGTTTTCGGTCTTTTCGAAAACGTTTTCGGTAGGGATTTCATAATAATTCATTAATTTAAATATAATTTCGAAAAATAAACTAACCAAATTTAATAATCAAACAAATTACAAAATGGAAAAAAGTACTTTATTTATGAAAAGATTACTGTTTTTTATAGCTATACTGCTATGTAATCTTTCTTTTTCACAAAGTAGTAGTTTATCAGGAAAAGTTACTGACTCAAAAGGCGAAGCTATTGCTGGAGCCAATATTGTGTTGAGTAAAGCTGGTAAATCTACGTCAACAAATGCCGATGGAATCTATTCGATTTCGGGCTTATCAGATGGTTCAGAAACCGTAACAGTTTCCTATATTGGTGCTGCATCTCAAAACCAAACGGCTAATATTAGCGGCAAAACAACTTTAGATTTTCAATTACAAGATGATTCTAAGCAATTAGAAGAAGTTGTGGTTACCGGAGTTGTTAATCCAAGAGCCAAACTAAAATCAAGTGTTTCTATCACAACTCTTGATGTGAAACAAGTAGAGCAATCTGCACCAAGATCAACAGCTGAAATTTTCAGAACTATTCCAGGAATTCGTTCTGAGTCTTCTGGTGGAGAAGGAAATGCAAACATTGCAGTTCGTGGTGTGCCAATTTCTTCAGGAGGTTCTAAATATTTACAATTGCAAGAAGACGGTTTGCCAGTACTTTTATTTGGAGATATTGCATTTGCAACGTCAGATATTTTTACCAGATTTGATAGAAATGTAGCCAAAATTGAGGCTATTCGTGGAGGTTCAGCTTCTACATTATCTTCAAATTCACCAGGTGGAATCATCAACTTTATCAGTAAAACTGGTAAAACAGAAGGAGGAAGCATGGCTACTAGCTTTGGTTTAGATTATAACGATTTCAGAACTGATTTAGAATATGGAACAAAAATTGGTGACGGATTATATTTTCATGCAGGTGGATTTTACAGAGCTGGTGAAGGTGTAAGAAGTCCAGGATTCGTTGCAAATAACGGAGGACAAGTAAAATTTAATATTACTAAAGAATTTGAAAAAGGTTCGGTTACTGTTTATGCTAAATTCTTAAACGATAGAGCAGCAGCTTTTATGCCTATGCCAATGAAAGTTACAGGTACAAATGATAGCCCAAATTGGGGAAGCATTAGTGGATATGATGCTACTCACGGAACATTGCAATCTATTTTTCTAAGTCATAATGTTGGTTTAGGTCCAGACGGACAATTGCGCAGATCAAGTGTTGCCGATGGTATGCATCCGGTTTCAAAATCAATCGGTGCAAATGCTACATTTGAATTAGCTGATGGTTGGAAAGTCACAGAAAATGGACGTTATGCATCTAACAGCGGAGGATTCATCGCGCCATTTCCAGCAGAAGTAGCTTCTGCAGCAACTATTGCAAACTCTTTTGGAGCAGGTTCAACGTTAACCTATGCAGATTCTGGAACAGCTTTCAATAATCCAAACGGATTAGTAACCAGAATTCACATGTTTGATACACAATTAAACGATTTCAATAACTTCATGAATGATTTAAGAATCACTAAAAAATTTGATAAAATCGGAGTAACAGCAGGTTATTTCAAATCTATTCAAAACATCTCAATGTCATGGATGTGGAATTCGTATCTTCAAGAAGTGTCTGATGATAACCCTCGTTTAATTAATGTAACGGATGCTGGCGGAAACTTACTTTCAGAAAACGGATTGTATGCTTATGGTGTTCCGGCTTGGGGTAACTGTTGTACTCGTAACTATGATACACAATACAATGTTTCTGCGCCTTATGCCAACGTCTCTTTTGACGCCACTGATAAATTATCACTCGAAGGAGGTTTGCGCTATGACAAAGGACAAGTAAACGGCTCGTTTGCAGGTTCTTCTCAAACTACTTTTGACATCAACAATGATAACATAATCTCCGCTCCAGAAACTAGTGTTTCGGCCATTAATAATGCAAATGCAACGGCTGTAGATTATGATTATAGTTATGTTTCTTATTCTATTGGTGCAAATTATTTATTAAATGCACAACAATCCCTTTTTGCAAGATTTAGTAGAGGTGCTTCTGCAAAAGCAGACAGAATTCTGTTTTCTGGTTTAAATTATTTAGATGGTGGTAAAATCAACTCTTTAGATTTTTTAACACAAGCTGAATTTGGATACAAAAGAAAATTCTCTAAAGGATATTTATATGCTACGTTATTTAGTTCAAAAACGGATGAACAAGGTGGTTATGAAGCAACTTCTAACAGCATCATCCAAAACAATTATAAATCTTTAGGATTAGAATTAGAAACGTCATACAATGTAAATGATCATTTGAATTTACGTGGTGCATTTACTTATACTAAAGCCGAAATTACTTCTGGTGCTAATCAAGGTAACGAAGCAAGAAGACAACCAAAAATGATGTATAACTTCATTCCAACGTATAAGTTTTCTAAACAAAAGAATGCAGTTGGATTAAGTTTCATCGGGCAAACAAAAGCATTTACACAAGATAGTAATCAACTTGTTATGAATGGATTTGTACTTGTAAATGGTTTCGTAGAATTCACAGTAACCAAAGGATTATCCTTAAATGTCGCAGGCAATAATCTTTTAAATACTTTGGCAATAACCGAAGCGGAAGAAGGAAGCATTACTAACAATACCACAAACTATGTTAGAGCAAGACCTTTGCCAGGAAGATCAATTTCTATGTCATTGTCTTATAAGTTCTAGTAAAAATTTCATGTTTAATTTGAGTAATTCCTATATCAATTTTTAATTGATATGGGAATTGTTTTTAAATTAGTAATCTAATACAAAAGGTCAAAATGAAGAGAATACTCTTTATAATTTTTTTCTCAACAGCAATTTTCCAATGTGATGTGTATGCCCAAAACGCAACAACTTCTGTTGAAACCAAAAAGGAAAAACCAATGCTTATTCTTTATGGAAGCGATGTTTGTGATCATTGTATTGCCACACAAAAATATTTGAAAGACAACAATATTGAGTTTACCTTTTATGATATCGATAAAAATCCTGAAGCGTTAAAAGAGATGCTTACCAAATTGAGAAATGCAAAAATAAGCACCAACAACCTCGGGATTCCGGTAGTTGATAAAAACGGAATCTTATTTACTAATGTTGGTGTTTTTGAAGAGTTTCTAAAGAAATTAAAATAAAAATGAAGTTTAAACCCTCATTAAGTTTTTGGCAAATTATCAACATGAATGTTGGTTTTTTTGGAATTCAATATAGTTTTGGATTGCAACAAAGCGCGGTAAATCCAATATATGATTTTCTTGGGGCAAGTCCAGATCAATTACCTTTATTAAATCTTGCTGGACCATTAACCGGGTTGTTGATACAACCTATAATTGGAGCATTGAGTGATAAAACTTGGTTGCCAAAATTTGGAGGAAGACGTAAACCCTTTTTTTTTATTGGTGCACTATTATGCAGTTTGGCCTTATTTTTATTTCCATTTAGTAGTTCACTTTGGATGGCAGCAGGATTACTTTGGATTCTAGATGCTGGTAACAATACTGCAATGGAACCTTACAGAGCATTTGTTGTCGATAAACTCGATGATGCTCAACAAGCAACTGGTTTTCAGGCGCAAAGCTTTTTCACTGGATTTGGACAAACATTGGCTAACCTTTCATTGTTTATTTTTCCTTTAATATTTATTGGAACAACCGGAAAACTACCTACTTGGGTTTTTGCATCCTTTTTTTTAGGAGCAGTTTGTTCTATTGGTTCAGTTTGGTGGAGTTCGCACACCACTAAAGAAATTCCTCCCACAGAAGAAGAATTACAACTAATGCAATCCGAACGCATAAATGTTGCAACGCCTTTTATAGACATACTTAAGGCAATAAAGTTTATGCCAAAAGTAATGTGGCAATTAGCATTAGTTTATTTATTTCAATGGTATGCATTATTTTGTTATTGGCAAAATTCTTCAAAAAGCATAGCGCTTTCAGTTTGGAATATAACACCAAAACAAAATAGTAAACTCTATGAAGAAGCTGTTGGTTGGACTGGTTTAGTGAATGGCTGGTACAATATCGTTACTTTTTTAACCGCTTTTTATTTGGCTTATTTGGCTCGAAAATATTCAGCTAAATATGTTCACTTTGGATGTTTAGTTTTAGCAGCAATCGGATTTCTGCTATTTCCACAAATTCACAATAAGTACCTATTGTTTCCTGCAATTACTGGTTTCGGAATTGGTTGGGCAAGCATGATGGGGATTCCTTATTTAATGGTTATTTCTCATATTCCTAAAGAACGATACGGAGTATATATGGGAATTATCAATATGATGATTGTAATTCCGATGTTTATTCAAACGTTAACTTTTGGTTTTATTCTGAAACATTTTTTAAATAATGATCCTAGACAAGCCATAACTTTTGCTGGAATATTATTGATTCTAAGTGCTATTTGTACACTTTTTATCAAAACAAAAAAATCAAATCAAACTGTAGAAAGTGAATAATATATCCTATCATAAAGCTATCGAATTGTTACAAAAGGTTTCAACTCCAAACGGATTTTTAGCCAGTGCCAAAAACACGACCAATTATAAAAGAGTTTGGGCGCGCGATGGAGTTATTTGCGGATTAGCTGCTTTAGCATCGGGTGATGAAAAACTGATTGTCACGTTCAAAAACACATTAGAAACCTTAGCTAAAAATCAGCATGAAATTGGAACTATACCATCTAATGTTTTAATTTCCGAAGGTAAAGATGATATAAGTTATGGCGGTTTGGCAGGAAGAGTTGATGCTGTAACTTGGTTTGTAATAGGCGTTTGTCAATATGCAATTTGCAAATCTGATTTTTCACTTGTTACCAAATATAATTCCGAAATTAAAAAATGTTTAGACCTTTTAGATGCATGGGAATTCAATAACAAACACTTGTTATATGTGCCACTATCCGGAAATTGGGCAGATGAATACATCACGGATGGTTATGTTTTGTATGACCAATTATTGCGAATTTGGGCATTGAAAAGCTACAATTATTTTGTAAAAAGTGATGCCATTACTGATAAAATCGAAAAGATTATTGCTCAAATTAAAATTAATTTCACACCGAATTCTGTTGGAGAAAAATACCATGAACGCGCTTATAATGAAGTGATTTTCCAAGATTATATGCCTTGCTCTTTTTCACCTTCTGGTTATAAAACGCAGTTTGATGCCTTTGCCAATTCCTTAGTTTTATTACTTGATATTGGTTCGAGAGAGTTTCAGAATAAGATATTAAACTATGCTGTAGCGCTAGCTGCAGAAACACAGTTGGGATTGCTTCCTGCTTTTTGGAAACCCATTTTTGAAAATGATGAACATTGGAATTTACTCAAACACAATTGCAAATACGAATTCCGAAATTATCCTTATGAATTTCATAACGGCGGAAGTTGGCCAATGGTTAATGGTTTCTTCGGTTTAGCATTAATTGCAAAGTCAGAAACAAAAAAAGCAGCAACCATTTTGGATAAAATAAATAATGCTAATGCTGTAAATACTTTTTCGTTTTATGAAAATTTCAATACTAAAACACAAGAATCAAACGGAGTTTCGTTTTGCGCTTGGAGTGCAGCCGCAACAGTTTTGGTGCACCAATCGTTACATGCTAATTTTAAAATGCTTACTTAATTGAAATCGATAGACATTATAAGTGTAGGAGAAGTTTTGATAGATTTTATTGGTCATGAGATCAATACATCTATTAATAGAACCAAAGATTACCATCGTTTTTTGGGTGGTTCGCCAACAAATGTTGCTGTAAATGCTTCTCGATTGGGTTTAAACGCAGTACTTGTCGCTTCCTGTGGCGATGATGGCTTGGGCGATTATGTAGTTAGAAAACTAAAATCGAATAACGTAAATACAAAGCAAATCAGAAAATCAGAAACGATGCCAACTTCTGTAATTTTTGTTTCAAAATCAACAGAAACGCCCGATTTTATTCCGTATCGTCAAGCAGATTGCGAGATTTATGAAAGTCAATTGCCAGATGAAATTATAGCTAACGCAAAAATATTTCACACCACTTGTTTTGCATTAAGTAAAAATCCGGCAAGGCAAACCATATTAAATCGTGCCCAAAAAGCAGCAGAATTAGGATTAAAACTCAGCATAGATATTAACTTTTCCGAAAGAATTTGGCCCGACAGAGAAGAAGCTAAATTGGTTTTAAAAGAATATTTAGCTAACGATCCATTAGTAAAATTAAGTGAAGACGATTGCTATCGTCTTTTTGCTGCTGTAAAATCGGAAGATTATATCTTTGAGTATTTCCACAATTTGGGAGCATCAACAATATGTTTGACCAAAGGTAAAAATGGTGTTGTCGTTTCTGATTTAAAGCAAGGGTTGTTTTTTCAAAAAGCCATTCAAATAGAAGAAGTTAAAGACACAACTGGAGCAGGTGATGCCTTTTGGACAGGGTTTTTATATGCTCAAATTGAAAATAAAAATTTAGAAGAAAGCATTTCTATTGCTCAAAAATTGGCTACCATAAAACTTCAAAATGTTGGGCGCTTGCCAGACAATATTAATATAAATCAATTGATACAAGAATAAACAACATAAAGAGTTTGGGTTAAGTTAGGTTTGAAAAGCTGTGATTTTTGATTGCAGCTTTTCTTTTTAACTTTTTTAAAAGAACCCCTGCTGATGACCATTTGACTATTCAGGGAAGGTACTTACCAGCGACTTTTGATACTACCGATGTTATCCCGCTGGGCTTTACGTGCAAAATGAATCCTGCAGCAAGCAGCAATACCATTGAAATTGCGGCTTCCGAATTTGATGGATTGTCTGCCACTACCGATTTTTATTTAAGGATTACCCAGCCCGATTTGACCTATGTTTATCATGACATGAAAACCACCCCTTATCAGTTTTCTATAACCGCCGATATAATAAGCAACACAGATCGGTTTGCTATTGTCTTTGTGGTTCCTCCTGGGGGTATAATGATAAAAAATGTGATGCCTGCCTCAAAGTTTGTGGTCACATGTTATTTTAGGACGGGTCAAAGTGTATGAGAAGTGTATGGATAATGTATGAATAGTATATGGATAGTGTATGAAGAATGTATGAGAAGTGTATGAGAAGTGTATGAAGAATATATGAAAGACAATCCACTATCAGGACGTAAATTTTTCACACTTCTGGTAGTTAAAGAAACATCAGATTTCCAAAATAAATTTCTTTATAAAAGAAACATCTAAAAATTTCCTTTTTACATTCAGTCTTCTACCTTTGTAGCTTCAAAATAAAGACCATGCACAAAGATAGCAAACGTAGAGAAGCACTTTTATACCACGCCAAACCGACTCCTGGAAAAATTCAGGTGGTGCCGACCAAGAAATATGCGACACAAAGAGATTTATCATTAGCGTATTCGCCCGGTGTTGCCGAGCCTTGTTTGGAAATTGCCAAAGACGTAAACAATGTTTATAAATATACTTCCAAAGGAAATTTAGTTGCCGTAATCAGTAACGGAACTGCCGTTTTAGGTCTTGGCGATATTGGCCCGGAAGCTTCAAAACCAGTGATGGAAGGAAAAGCATTGCTGTTCAAAATCTTTGCTGATATTGATGTTTTTGATATTGAAGTTGGAACAAAAGACGTTGACGCGTTTATAGAAACGGTGAAAAACATAGCACCAACTTTTGGCGGAATCAATCTGGAAGATATTAAAGCACCCGAATCTTTTGAAATCGAAAGACGTTTGGTGGAAGAACTGAATATACCGGTGATGCACGATGACCAACACGGAACTGCTATTATCTCTGCAGCAGCGTTATTAAACGCTGTTGAATTGGCTGAAAAGAAAATGGGCGAAGTGAAAATGGTCATATCTGGTGCAGGTTCGGCGGCAATTGCTTGCGCAAATTTGTATGTTTCTTTTGGCGTGAAGCAGGAAAACATAGTAATGTTTAACAGTAAAGGAGCTCTTAGAAACGACGATCCAAAAATTTCGGAAGAACAAAGAAAATATGCTACCGATAAAGATTTTCCATCATTGCTAGAAGCCATGGTTGGAATTGATGTTTTCGTCGGATTGTCAACCGGAGATATTGTTACGCCTGATATGTTATTGGGAATGGCAAAAAATCCAATTGTGTTTGCAATGGCAAATCCAAATCCGGAAATAAATTACGATTTAGCTATTAAAACCAGAAGAGATATTATCATGGCAACCGGTCGTTCTGACCATCCTAATCAGGTGAATAATGTTCTTGGTTTTCCTTATATTTTCCGTGGGGCGCTCGATGTCAGAGCGACGAAGATTAATGAAGATATGAAAAAAGCAGCCGTTATCGCTTTAGCAGAATTAGCCAAAGAATCGGTTCCAGAGCAAGTAAATATTGCTTACGGTGAAACCAAACTGAATTTTGGTAAAGAGTATATTATCCCAAAACCTTTCGACCCAAGATTAATTGCAAAAGTGCCGCCAGCTGTAGCAAAAGCCGCTATGGAATCAGGAGTTGCATTGCATCCAATTACCGATTGGGATAAATATGAAGAAGAATTATTAGAGCGTTTAGGTTCTGATAATAAATTAGTTCGGTTACTTACTAACAGAGCCAAAACCGATCCGAAACGAGTGGTTTTTGCCGAAGCCGATCATT
>JAYTGH010000444.1:0-4483 GCA_043733645.1 Flavobacterium sp.
ACCGACGACTTTGACAGCCATTACCCAATCCTATCAAATAGGCGCAAAACAGATTGAAAAAGCCGTGCATCCTTTCAGAAAATATTTTGAAGAATTGGAGATTGGCGAGACTTTAAACACCGCCAAACATACCGTGACGGAAGCGGATATTACCAATTTCGCCAACGTTTCAGGGGATAATTTTTATGCCCATATGGATGCCACCGCTCTTGAAGGCACACCATTCACAGGGCGAGTAGCGCATGGGTATTTTATATTGTCCAAAGCGGCGGGCTTGTTTGTGGATGCTAAAAAAGGACCCGTTTTATTGAATTATGGCATTGATAGTTGCCGTTTCACGAAGCCCGTTTATCCCGGCATGACCATCGGCGTCAGGCTGACGGTGAAAGAAAAAATTGAACAAGAATTGAAAAGTGCAGAAGATATTCCGAAAGGTATCGTCAAATGGCAAGTCGAGGTCTATGATGAAACCAATGAAACGGTGGCGTTGGCGACTATTTTGACGATGGTGAAGAAGAATGGGTCTTTTATTTAACTCAAATCAAGTTTAGTTTGTCTCGACCTAAGTTTAGTTTGCCATGACCTAAGTTTAGTTTGCTTCAAAAGTAATTACGTTTGCCCTGACCGTAGTTTGGTTTGCGTTAAAAGTAATTACTTTTGCCTTGACTGTAGTTTAGTTTGCCTCAAACGTAATTGCGTTTGATCTGCCCGTAGTTTAGTTTGCCTCAAACGTAATTGCGTTTGATCTGCCCGTAATTTGATTTGCCGTGTTCTAAGTTTAGTTTACCTTTTCCCAAGTTTGGTTTACCTTGACCTAAACCTAGTTTAGATTAACTCAAGTTTAATTTGGCTTGACCAAAGTTTAGTTTACCATACCCTAAGTTAGGTTTACCATTACCCAAGTTTACTTTACCATTAACCAAGTTTGGTTTTACCTAAGTCTGGTTTGGCTAATTACCTTCTCTTCCCTCAGTATATTTTAACTTTTTTTGAAGTTTTACAGGACTATTGTCGGTGTAACTTCTTCTCAAGGAATCAAAGGGAAGCCACATTGACAATATTATGTGCATATGTTTTTTTATATTTAAAAAACTGTAAATTCCATATGAAACAATATGACTTGTGTATACAGTAATGCTCTACAATTAGTATAAATAAAATGTAAACAAAATATTCAAAATGTCTTGATAATTATAAACAAAATATTTATTTTGCAGTTTAAAATTGTTTTCAGATAAAGAAAAGATGCAAAAGAATAAATTAATCGCACCATTTTTGAAGTGGGTTGGAGGCAAAAGGCAAATTATGCCTTCAATCGTTGAACTTTTGCCTAAAAATATTGGAGTCTATAATTATGTCGAGCCATTTATTGGTGGTGGTGCAGTTTTATTTAATTTACAACCTAAAAATGCTGTAATTAACGATTTTAATTCTGAATTGATTAATGTTTATAAGGTTATCAAAAATAACCTCAACGAACTTATAACAGACTTAAAAAAACACGTTAACAATTCTGACTATTTTTATGAACTGCGTAGTTTGGACAGAACTGATGATTTTAAAAACCTAACACCAGTACAGAGAGCTTCAAGAATTATTTATCTTAACAAAACTTGCTTTAACGGACTTTATAGAGTAAACAACGCAGGCGAATTTAATGCACCTTTTGGACGATATAAAAATCCAAACATCGTAAACGAACCAACATTAAAGGCAGTTAGCAAGTTTCTCAATTTGAATAACATTTCAATAAATAGTGGCGATTATTCTGATATTTTAAAACAGACAGATGAAAAATCGTTTGTTTATTTAGATCCTCCTTACCATCCAATTTCTGAAAATTCAAACTTTACAGGATATATACAAGGTGGTTGGGATATGTATGACCAAATTGAGTTAAGAAAAGCTTGTGATGATCTTCATAAAAAAGGCGTAAAATTTTTACTTTCTAACTCATCCGCAGATTTTATTAAAGACGAGTACAAAGAGTATCACATTGTTACTGTGAAAGCAAATCGAGCAATAAATTCTGATGGTGCAAATCGTGGTGAAGTTGATGAACTTTTAATCAGGAATTATGAGTAAATCTAAAAATGACATAGCATGGGAACAGATATTCGATAAACATCGAATTATTGAAAAAGTCATAGTGGATGGACATATTACCATTTTCTCTAAAGATATTAATGAATTTAGAGAAGCACGTTTGATGACAAAATTTGATCATAAATCTCAACTTCCAAAACTTTTCGCAGACAACAACTTTTCAATTTTGCCGACTTCAAGAGGTGGCTATGTTATTGGGACTTTTGATACTTTTAGCAAATTCAACACCGATGATGTTGATGTTGCTAAAATAGAATTTCCTACTTTTTTAGAAAGCTTGGATTATAAAGACATAACAAGTGAAGCAACAGCTATTAACTGTGCTTTTGTAACAAAAATTCTCCATAATTTTACAGATGAAGAAAATTTATTCCCAACCGTAAGTGGACGTATGAGTTCATCTTCGTTTACCTTCAATATTAATTCTTCAAAAGGATTATTTAAGATAGATGTAGGTAATTCACAAATAGAAATTGATGGTGGTTATGAGGGTGATAATTCTTTAAATCTCATCGAAGCAAAAAATTATATTTCAGACGATTTTCTTGTAAGACAACTCTATTACCCATATAAACTTTGGAATAATAAAATCACAAAACAAGTTCGTCCAATTTTTTTAACATACACAAATGGTATTTTCCATTTGAGGGAATATTCATTTGTAAACATCAACCATTACAATTCTTTAGTATTAGTTAAACAAAAGAAATATGCAGTACAAGAAGGTGCATTTAATCTTGAAAATATCCAACAGATTTTAGACAATGCGAAAACAATAAAAGAGCCTGAAGTGCCTTTTCCACAAGCAGATAGTTTTGAAAGAGTTATAAACTTATGTGAGCTTTTGAAACAGAAAGGGTTTATTTCAAAAGAAGACATTACTCAAAACTATGATTTTGATAGCAGGCAAACAGATTATTATTCGAATGCAGGAAAATATTTAGGACTTGTTGAAATAGCAAAAGAAAATGGGCAAGTTGGTTGTGTGTTGACTGAAAAAGGGAAACGAATTTTTACTTTATCCATAATAGATAGACAAGCTGAATTTGTAAGACTTATTTTAGCTCATTCTGCATTTAAACAGACATTAAAACTTTATTTTGACAATGGCGAAATGCCATCAAAAGATGAAGTTGTAGAGATAATGAAAGCAGCTAATCTTTATAATATCACTACAGAAACAACATTTGGTAGACGAGCATCAACTATAATAGGTTGGACAAATTGGATAATGAACCAAATCGAAGAATAAAATCATCTTTAACTTTGAGTTTATAGTTATTGTAAGACCTCAACTACCACCAAGTTTTTCTAAAACAAACCCACAAACCCATCCCTGAAAAACGGAGTTGCTCGTTTGCAGCCTCCAACTACGAATGTCTATTTAAGGGTCATAACCTACGAAACAACACCCCCTCAGTATCAAAAGCAAAAATCCTTTCAACACTTGTTTGAAAGGATTTTTAAGTATATCAAAGTGCCAACAAAAGAGCCTGAATAAATGCTTTAGAATTGTCTGATCCTCACTCTGGTTGTCATGCCATTATGTTTAGCCACAATAATAAATGGATTTTCAATTAAATCAATTTCCTTGAATATGGCTTCAAGCGATTGTAAAGTAAATTGAGGGAGAATATGACCTGGCTTCAAGTAAACAATACCAATAAAAGGTTTTCCATCGGCAATAACTAAGGTACCAAAATCACTGTCATGTGTTAATACAACGCGGTTTTGATTGGTAGCAAGATTCAACAAGAAAGCATCTGTATTTCCACTTAACCCTTATTCGTTGACATCAAAAACGTCACAACCTCGTTGACGGAGTGATTCAACAATTATCGGATTAATGTTTTCATCTGTTAAAAACGCGTAGTTGGTGAGTTTCATAATTTAATGATTGACTTCAAAAACGACATCGTTTTTAAGTTGAGAAGTCGCATATTCAATGGCTTGTTTGACACCGATTTCAGGTAAATACGGATAAGCTTTAACAATATCGGCAATAGATGCACCAGAAGCGATTAATTCTAAAATAAATTCAACGCTGATGCGTGTTCCTTTAATACAAGGTTTACCGCCGAGAATTAAAGGGTTCATTGTAATAAAATTAAATTGTTGCATAATTGATAAATTTAGTGCAAGATAAAACTTTTTATTCTTTTCTTAAGATTTTTAGTTGCCTGTTGATACAAATACTTATAGCTCTGCTGACACCAAGTCTTCCTAAAACTAACCCATAAATCTACTCCTAAAAACGGGATTACTCATTCACAACCTCCGACTGCGGATGCCTATTTAAGGATCATAACCACATAAAACATAAAAATACTGAGGGGGGCTTGGAAAGCGTTTTGGAATACCTCACTAATAAAGGGAA
>JAYTGH010000445.1:0-4469 GCA_043733645.1 Flavobacterium sp.
TCGGCAGAAATGGAAGTACCTTCTTCTACCATTAAACAATCGCCAACTACCAAATCTTCGTTGTTTATTTCTTCTATGTTACGGTTTCGGATGACTTTGCACTTGTGTTCTGTAAAATTTTTCAATTTTTCTAAGGCATTGCGGCTTCTCGCATCTTGATAAAGTGAAATTCCTACCTCGAATAAGATGGCACCAGCTAAAAAAATAGCATCGCCTGTTTTTCCATTGATGAAATAGAGAATCGAAGCAACCAATAAAATTAGTACCATAGGCTCTGTTGCAAACCGCTTGAAGGCATCCATGATGCCGCTTTCTTTTTTATATTCTAAACTATTACTGCCAAATTGTTTTCTGGATGAAACAACTTGCTCTTTTGTTAAGCCACTAATGTTGAAATTATTTTTTAGATTTAGTAAATTCTTCATAAGATTTCACGACTTTTGTTTGTAGTTAGATTCGTTGTTTGAATAGAAATAGTGAAAAATAAAAAGTGGCATTGATGCAGAAACAGACTAAAGTAATCTTCTATTTTTTTAAAACAGATAGATATCGAGCAGTTTTTTTTACACCCCGAAGATGCAACTATCTGAACACCCAAAAGTTATACAATTATTTAATTGATTTGCAAAATTCACACTTAAAGAGTGAAGAGTGAAGAGTGAAAAGTTAAGAGTGAAAAGTGGCAATCACTTTTCACTCTTCACTCTTGACCTTTCACTCTTTTCATCTCTTTTTGCAAATTTTAGAATTCAATTGCCTTTATTGAAATAAAATATTCAACTTTGAGCATTAATAGTAATGTAAAAACAATCCGCAATAAATAATTAGCAAAATATTATTAAAATGAAAAATAAAGAACTTGAAAATAGGATAAAGGAATTAGAGTTCGAATTGAACTTCATAAATTCCTCAAAATTTGATGTCCAAAAATGGCATGAAAACGAAAATCTTTTTCACAATTTGATAGAAAAAACAATCCACCCTATTTTAATTTTCAAGGGTGAGGATATGATATTGGATACAGCCAATAGCCCGTTACTTAAAATTTTTAAAGTAGGAAAAGAAGCATTGGGCAAACCTTTTTTAGACATTTTGCCCGAAATGAAAGACCAACCTTTCATGGATTTGTTATTAGATGTGTTTCACAACCACACTATCCATTATGGTAAAGAGCAACCTGCCTATTTTGAGCGTGAACATGGAGAAAGGGAAACCATTTATTTTAACTTTTGTTACCATCCGTACAAAGAAAATGACGGGACTGTTTCTGGCGTAATTGTTAATGCAACTGATGTAACAGAGCTGGTGCTTGCCCGTCAAAAAGCGGAAGAAAATGAAGCCAATTTCAGGTCGCTTGTAATGCAGACACCAGTCGCAATTGGTGTTTATAGGGGCAAGGAATATATTGCAGAGATAGCCAACCAACTTTGTTTGCAAGTACTCAATAAAGGTGCAGACTTTGTAGGTAAACCACTGTTTGACGTCTTGCCCGAACTGGAGACACAGGGATTTAAAGCCCTTATGGATACCGTAATGCAAAGCGGAACAACCTATTATGGAAACGAATGGGAATTTTATATAAATAAGAATAACAAAAGCACACAGGGATTTTACAATTTTGTTATTCAACCGTTAAGAGCTGATGACAAAACCATAGCTGGAATAATTGTGGTTGCCAACGAAATAACCGAACAAATACTTGCTCGTAAAAAAGCGGAAGAAAGCGAAAAGAATTTACAAGATATTTTTTATCAAGCACCCACAGCCATAGCCGTGCTCGAAGGGGAGAATCACAAATATGTGCTCGCCAATGCGCTGTATCAAAAAATGATTAACCGCACGGAAGAGCAGATTCTTGGTAAAACTGTCAGGGAAGTTTTCCCCGAATTGCAATCATCGGGAGCATTTGAAATTTTTAATACTGTATTTAATACAGGCGAACCTTTTTTAGCACCTGAATTTGAAGCAGTAGTGGACAGGTTCAATGACGGATCGCCACATACCGCCTACTATAATTTCTCGCTTAAGCCTTTAAAATCCAAAGAGAAAATCACTTCCTTGATGTTGGTTGCTTACGACATCACCGAACAGATTTTAGTTAGCAGAAAGATTGAAGAGAGTGAACACCGTTACCAAAGCATGGTTTACTCTTCTCCATACATGATTGCTATACTTAAAGGCGAAGACATGATTATTGAAATTGCCAACGATTCTATTTTAGAATCATGGGGCAAGGGAAAAAATGTTATTGGCAAATCGTTGTTTGAAGTGATTCCCGAATCCGTTGAACAGGGTTTTGATAAATTATTGTTGAGTGTGTATAAAACTGGTGAACCAGTATTTGCCTTTGAAACACCCATCACACTTGTACGCAATGCCAAGAAGGAGTTGATGCACTACACTTTTATTTACCAAGCACAGCGGAATATGCATGGCGAAATAGAAGGAGTGGCGGTATTGGCTAATGAAGTAACGCCACAAGTGGAAGCTAAAATGAAAATAAAAGAAAGCGAAGAACGTTTCCGCTCCTTAGCCGATAATATACCATTGAACGTATTTATTATAGAACCAACCTCAGAAGCCAAAATCAGTTATTGGAACAAATACTGGTTGGATTACACGGGGCAAACAATGGAAAATGCACTTGGCAGAACATGGAATGGCATTGTACACCCCGATGATGTGCAACCAATTATGGATGTGTATGTAGCTGCTTTTGAAAAACGCTTGCCTTATAAATTACCCGATATTCGCATTAAGCGTTATGATGGCGAATATAAGTGGTTTGCATTTCAAGCAAATCCCCGTTTTTTACCCAACGGAGAATTTATGGGATATATTGGCGTTGGTTTTGATATTCATGAAAAGAAGTTGGTTGAAGAAGCTTTGAAACAAAGTGAAGCACATTTCAGGTTGTTGGCTGATTTAATACCCTCTAAAATAAGTAATGCATTAGCTGATGGAAGTGTTACTTATTTTAATAAACACTGGTTAGACTTTAGCGGATTTAGTTTTGAGGAATTAAGGGATTTCGGATACCATCAAATTATGCACCCCGATGAGATGGAAGAATTTCAAACCCGTTTTCAAAAAGCCGCATCAACCTTAACTGATTTAGTAATGGAAATGCGGTTTAAAAATAAGGATGGAGATTATATTTGGCATTTAAACATTGCATCGCCGATAAAAGATGAAAAAGGAAACCTTAAAATGTGGATTGGTGTTACCACCGATATTAGTGAACAGATAAAAACCCGTAATAGCAACCTAAGCATTTATGAAAAACATGCTGCCGAGTTAAAACACGAAAAAGAACTGGCAGAGCTGGCAACTTTAAAAGCTGAAGTAGCCGTTAAGTCCAAACAACAGTTTTTATCAAACATGAGTCACGAAATTAGAACGCCCTTGAATTCCATTTTAGGATTTACAAATGTGTTAATGAAAACCAAGTTGGACATAAAACAAAAAGAATTTTTACAGGCTATAAAAACAAGTAGCAATTCTTTACACGAACTCATAAATGATATACTTGATTTGGCAAAAGTAGATGCTGGTAAAATGACTTTTTTGAACCAGCCATTTGAAATACACAAATCAATAAAGTCAATACTGCATTCTTTTGACCTGAAATTAAAAGAAAAGAATTTAGAACTCGTAAGTGAATACGACAGCGAAATACCCTTAATATTATTGGGCGATAAAGCAAGATTAAATCAGATTATTTTAAACCTTATGAGTAATGCCATAAAATTTACACACAAAGGAAAAATTATACTGAGCGTTAAAATACAAAGCGAGGATGAAGAAAATATATCTATTGAATTTGCCGTTACAGATTCAGGAATTGGCATTTCGGAGAATAAAATAAACTTAATTTTCAATCTCTTTGAACAAGCAGAAATCAACACGTCAAATTCGTATGGCGGAACAGGACTCGGACTTGCCATTGTTAAACAATTAGTGGAATTACAAGGCGGAAGTATTAGTGTAAGTAGCAAAATAGGTGAAGGTTCTACTTTCAGTTTTGTTCTATCCTTTGGAAAAACAAATAAGAAAACAGTAGAAAAAATAGAAACACTAAAACTGGATTCAAAAATTAAAAACGTGCGTGTATTAGTAGCCGAAGATGTTGCTTTGAATGAATTATTAATCAAAATTATTCTAAGTGATTTTGGATTTGAATATGAAGTAGTAAAAAATGGTAAAATTGTAATAGAAAAATTACAAACCAATACCTACGATATTATTTTGATGGATTTGCAGATGCCCGAAATGAATGGGTTTGAAGCAGCGCAGTACATTCGCAAAACAATGAAATCTAAAATTCCTATAATTGCTTTAACCGCAGATGTTACGACGGCTGATGTTGCCAAATGCAAAGAATGTGGAATGGACGATTATATTTCTAAGCCTATTGACGAGAACCAACTATACATTAAAATAGTAGAGTTAGTAACAATAGTCCATGA
>JAYTGH010000446.1:0-11684 GCA_043733645.1 Flavobacterium sp.
GTAATTATCCAAATCGGTCTCAGATTGGGATTGTTTTTGTGCAGAAATAGTAAGCTGGTTTTTCTCCACTTCTACTTTAAAATCTGCTTTGGTCAATCCGGGCGCCAAAAGTTCGATGGCAAAGTTCTCGGTGGTTTCTTTAATGTTTACCGCTGGAATTACTGTATTATTTTGGTCAAAAAAATTAAGATTCCCTTCATTAAAAGAATCACGATTAAAAAGGTTGTTTAAAAGCATTGGCCAACTGTTGTTAATCAGCGGCAGTCTTTTTAAAGTTTCCATAATAATTTAGATTTAAAATTAGACACTAATTATTTTTTCTCTAGATAAACAAGTTTTGTGCCGACACTATTTTTGGTGAAAAAATGACAGAATCGATAAATAAAATGACATTTTTTCAGAAAATGGTGTGACATTCTGACTTTTTGGATAAGGTATAAATTTAAGGTAAGCGACTGATGAATAATCATGTAACTTTTGTTTGATGGTATAATATGAGTGAATTTTATAAGTATTTTTATGAATTTTATAAAGCGTTTGGATGCAATTCCGTTTAATTTAGTGCGGCAATCAAAAAAGAGAGAATCATGGCAGCAAATAATAAAAAAACTAAAAAGCAAGTATCAGCGGCAAAGACTTCATTTTTTGAGAAATGTGCCACTAAAGTATCTAAAGCGACCGGAAGTACCGGTGCCTTTACTGGTGCCTTTTTAATTGTAATCGTCTGGGCAATATGCGGTCCATTCTTTGGTTATTCTCAAACCTGGCAACTGGTAATTAATACCGGGACAACAATAATTACATTCTTAATGGTTTTCCTAATCCAAAAAGCACAGAACAAAGATTCTCTGGCAATACAACTCAAACTAAATGAACTCGTTGCCTCAAATCAATATTCGAGTAATCGTCTTGTAGATATAGAAAGCATGACCGAAGAGGAAATGGAAATAGTGCAAAAATACTACCGTAATCTTAGTGATTTATCAGCTAAAGAAGCAAGTCTGCAAACTTCCCATTCTATTGAAGAGGCACAGAACAACCATAAAATCAAAGTCAAACAAAAAAAGTGATTGGTATTAGTATATTGAGTAGTATCGTAATCACGAAATCGATATTGTTCCTCCCTTCCCTAAAGATTGGCTTAAAATCTCCTTAAAAATGTTAAATAGTCGTTAAAAAAGGGCGCCTGTTTTTTATTTGGAAGTTATTTTTGTTGCCAATATGAAAAAAGCAATTCTATATCTCATTTTCCTTGGCCTGTTATTTTCGAACAGCCAGGCACATGCAGTGGCATTTTCTAAAGATGCTAAGGTAAAAGTTGCCATTCATAAATTTTATCAGGAAAACAAGCTTAGTCATGGTGTTTCCAAAAGAGGTTCTTTTTCGCATAAAGCTGATTTACTAACCGACTTCGATGATGATTTTGATGAATGTGATGATCATGACACTTCCGAAAAATGCAAGCTTTATGTTATCAATACGCTTAGCTTTAACAGCAATCAATTAACGGCGGATTATAGCTGCAAGACTTTTTGCGATAAAATCTACTACCACGTTAATTTCTCACGTTTACCACGTTTCAATTACATTTCCCTGCGAGTGCTTAGACTCTGATTTTTTGTTTTTATATCGTTAGCACCTGATTGTCCTTTTGGATAACTATCAGAAAAACATTTATTAAAAACATAAAACACAAACCATGAATAAGCTAATCATGCTAATAAGCATTGGTATGCTGGTAAACTTTACCAGTTGCACCACTAAGGAAAAAGAAAAAGAAGAAATAGCCGAATATACGATTACAAACCCTGTTGTAAAAGATACCACCTATACTAAAGATTATGTAGCGCAAATACAATCGCTGCAAAATGTAGAGATACGCGCGCAGGAAAAAGGATATCTTGAAACCCTACATGTTGACGAAGGCGCCAATGTTAAATCGGGGCAATTGCTTTTCAACATCATGCCTAAATTATACGAGGCCGATTATTTAAAAGCCAAAGCCGATGCAAGAGTAGCCACGCTAGAATTGCAAAACACTAAAGCATTGGCCGATAAAAACATCGTTTCTAAAAGCGAGCTGGCTATGGCTCAGGCCAAATTAGACGAAGCCAATGCTGACTTATCTATGGCAGAGACTCATTTGTCTTTTACCAATATCAAAGCGCCTTTTGACGGAACTATTGATAGAATTCATTTCAAAAAAGGAAGCTTAATTGATGAAGGCGGTATTCTGACGACCATTTCCAACAATAAAGAAATCTATGCCTACTTCAACATGTCGGAAACGGAATACCTAGATTATAAAACCCGCGCAAAAAGCGATGCTAACAGTGCTGTTTCCTTACTGCTTTCCAATAATCAGTTGCATAAGTATAAAGGAGTTGTAGAAACTGTTGAAAGTGAATTCGACAATAGTACCGGTAATATTGCCTTTCGTGCCAAATTTCCAAACCCTGAATTGTTATTAAAACATGGCGAAACAGGAAAAGTCCGAATGACAGTGCCTGTTAAAGACGCTATGATAATTCCGCAAAAAGCTACTTATGAAATTCAGGATAAAACCTATGTGTATGTAGTAGATAAAAACAATGTGGTAAAGTCTAGAAATATCACTATCAAACAGGAATTACCAAATATTTACATCGTTCAATCAGGTCTTAATGCTGATGATAAAATTCTTTTAGAAGGTGTTCAAACCGTAAAAGAAGATGATAAAGTGAAAACTAAATTCATTCCGGCAAATCAGGTTTTACAAAGCTTGCAATTAATTAAACAATAAATAAAAGTAACTATTATGTTTAATAAATTCATACACAGACCTGTACTGTCTATAGTTATCTCATTGATAATTACTCTGCTTGGTTTTCTGGCGTTGACACAATTGCCAGTGACGCAATTTCCTTCTATTTCTCCACCCAAAGTAAATATCTCGGCAGAATATCCGGGCGCTAATGGAGAGTTAATGACAAAATCGGTGCTTATTCCTTTAGAACGTGCCATTAACGGTGTTCCAGGAATGAAATATATGTCTTCTGATGCCGGAAATGATGGTGAAGCTTCGATACAAGTTATTTTCGACTTAGGAACCGACCCTAGTGTGGCAGCTATTAACATTCAGAACCGTGTGGCGAGTGTAAGTAATAAACTGCCGCCATTGGTTGTGAGAGAAGGGGTAAAGATTACCCGAGAGGAATCAAATATGTTGATGTACATCAATTTGTACAGCAAAGACAAAAGCTTAGATGATAACTTCTTATACAATTTTGCCGATATCAACTTACTTGGTGAATTAAAACGTGTTGATGGCGTTGGATTTGCTGATATTTTGGGAGACAGGGAATATGCCATGAGAATCTGGTTAAAACCAGACCGAATGTTAGCCTACAAAATATCTGCAGATGAAGTTATCAAAGCGATAGACGAACAAAGTTTAGAAGCTTCGCCAGGAAAAACTGGAGAAAGTTCGGGTAAAGCATCGCAATCTTTTGAATATGTTTTAAAATATCCGGGACGTTTTACGACCAAAGAAGGCTATGAAAACATCATACTAAAATCAACTCCCGATGGAGAAATCCTCCGTATTAAAGATGTTGCCGATGTTGAATTTGGAAGTGGTTTTTATGATTTATATTCTAAACTGAACGGTAAAACTTCTGCTGCCATAATGATTAAACAATCGTATGGAAGTGATGCCACTAAGGTAATCGCGAATGTTAAAAAGAAAATGGCTGAAATTAAGCAAAGCTCTTTCCCTAAAGGAATGGATTATGAAATCAGTTATGATGTATCCAAATTTTTAGATGCTTCTATCGAAAAAGTAGTGCATACTCTGATTGAAGCCTTTATATTGGTAAGCTTAGTGGTATTTCTGTTTTTAGGTGATTGGCGTTCTACATTAATACCTGCCATGGCAGTTCCGGTATCTTTAGTGGGGACGTTTTTCTTCATGCAGTTTTTTGGCATTTCGCTAAATATGATAACACTTTTTGCTTTGGTTCTTGCCATTGGTATTGTGGTAGATAATGCGATAGTCGTCGTTGAGGCGGTCCACGCCAAAATGGAAGAACACAATCTCGAAGCGGTAGCCGCGACAGAATTAGCTATGTCTGAAATAAGCGGAGCCATTATAGCCATTACACTGGTTATGGCAGCTGTGTTTATACCAGTAGCATTTATGTCGGGACCAGTAGGTATTTTTTACAGACAGTTTTCGATAACAATGGCAACGTCTATTATTTTATCGGGGATTGTAGCCTTAACCTTAACGCCCGCGCTTTGTGCGATGTTGTTAAAAAATAATCATGGTGCTGCTAAAAAGGACACCTCGCTGAATCGTTTCTTAGCCGGTTTTACCAATTGGTTCAACAATCTGAACAGCCGTTACAAAAAAACACTGGGTCTGATTGTAAACAGAAGAGTAGTTACTTTGGTTGCGTTAGTTGCGTTTTGTATTGGAACATGGGGATTGAATTCATTTCTGCCTTCCGGATTTATTCCAAATGAAGACCAAGGGGTATTTTATGCTATCATATTAACACCCCCGGGTTCTACCCTTGAAAGAACGGATGTCGTTAGCACGCAGATACAAAAAGTAGCTCAGGGAATGCCAGAAGTAAAATCGGTTTCTTCATTGGCTGGTTTTGAAATGCTGTCTGAAGGGGAAGATGCCAATACCGGAACCTGTATCATCAACCTAAAAAGTTGGAGCGAGAGAAAGCACACGGTTTTTGAAGTAATGCACGAACTCGAGGAAAAGACAAAAAGCATAAAAGGAGCTACCATCGAGTTTTTCCCACCGCCAGCCGTTCCGGGTTATGGTGCCGCTGGTGGATTTGAATTACGTCTTTTAGATAAAGGAGGAAGCGGCGATTACAAGAAAATGGAAACCGTGAGCAATGACTTTGTTAAAGAGCTCAGTAAACGCCCCGAACTGGCTTCGGTATTTACTTTTTATAGTGCGAGTTATCCACAATTTATGCTGAACATTGATAACGACAAAGCACAGCAAAAAGGAGTTACTGTTGATAATGCGATGAATACGTTGTCAACACTTATCGGAAGTAATTATGAAACTAACTTTATTAAGTATGACCATCAGTATAAAGTAATGGTGCAGGCATTGCCTCAATACAGAGCCTTACCGGAAGATTTGTTGAAACTCTATGTGAAAAATGATCGTGATGAAATGGTGCCCTTCTCTGCTTTTATGAAAATAGATAAAGTGTATGGGTTATCAGAGATTACCAGACACAATATGTACAACGCTTCGGAAGTGAGTGGTGGACCTGCGCCGGGTTATAGTAGTGGAGCTGCCATTGCCGCTGTGGAGCAGGTTGCCAAAACCAAACTTCCTAAAGGTTTTGGTATCGACTGGGCAGGGATTTCCAAAGATGAGGTAGCTCAGGGTAATCAGGCGATTTGGATTTTCCTGATATGTTTGGCATTCGTATTCCTCGTTTTAGCGGCGCAATACGAAAGCTTCCTGTTGCCATTCCCAATCATATTGTCGTTGCCTACAGGTATTTTTGGAGCTTTTGTTTTGCTGACAATCTTAGGATTAGAAAACAATATTTATGCTCAGGTAGCGATGGTAATGCTTATCGGATTATTGGGTAAAAATGCCGTGTTGATTGTAGAGTTTGCCGCCCAGAAACACAGTCAGGGAAGCACGGTATTACAAGCTGCCATCGAAGGAGCATCTGTGCGTCTTCGTCCAATTTTGATGACCTCTTTTGCCTTTATTGCTGGTTTAATTCCGTTAGTTTTTGCAACGGGACCAGGAGCTATCGGAAACCGAACTATTGGAGCAGCAGCAGCAGGCGGGATGTTATTCGGAACTGTATTCGGTGTACTTATTGTACCCGGTCTGTATTTTATTTTTGCCAGTATGTCTGAAAAGCATCCTTATGTGGAAGATCAATATGAAAACCCATTAACCGAAAAAAGAGTTCAAAATGAAAATAATTAAAATCCATAAAGTCATTACTGTTTTGCTGATATGCATCGTTTTGACAAGCTGTAAAATGTTAGCTCCTGCAGAAAAAACAGAACTGCAGGCTATGCCTGATGCTTATGCAGTATCGAAAGACACTATGAATTCGGCTACCATCAAGTGGAAAAACTTTTTCCCTGATAAAAATTTAGACGATTTGATAGACATTGCGCTGAAAAACAATCAGGAACTGGAAATGACGTTGCAGGAAATCGAAATTGCCCGCAATGATGTGAGAGTTAAAAAGGGGTTGTTGTTGCCAACGGTTACAGCAGGTGCTTCGGCAGGTATTGAAAAAGTGGGACGTTACACTAGTCAAGGAGCCGGAGATGCCTCTACTGATATAACTCCCGGAAAAGAAGTCCCAGAAGCACTTCAAAACTATGAACTTGGTTTACACGCAGTCTGGGAAGTTGATATATGGAAAAAGCTGCGCAATGCTAAAAAAGCAGCATTAACCAGATATCTGGCTACCGTAGAAGGGAAGAACTTTGTAATAACTAATTTGGTTGCCGAAATTGCGAACTCTTATTACGAGTTAGAAGCTTTGGATAACCAATTAGATATCATCCAACAAACGATTGTCTTGCAGAAAAATGCTCTGGAGATTGTAAAAGTGCAGAAAGATGCAGCCCGAGTTACCGAATTGGCAGTAAAGAAATTTGAAGCAGAAGTATTGAATTCACAAAGCCGTGAGTTTGCGATCCAGCAGCAAATTAAGGAAACGGAGAATAAAATCAATTTCCTGTTGGGCCGTTATCCTCAGCCTATCGCCAGGGATAAAGAAGCTTTTATTGCGCAAGTGCCTCAACAAATTCAAGCAGGTATTCCGTCGCAATTATTAGCCAATCGCCCCGATATTAAACAAGCTGAATTAGAATTGTTTGCTACTAAATGTGATGTAAAAGCAGCGCAAGCCGAATTTTATCCTTCGTTTACTATTGCCGGAGGTATAGGCTTTCAGGCGTTTAAACCATCCTATTTGTTTACGACACCTGAATCATTGGCGTATTCGTTACTTGGTGACTTAACGGCACCTTTAATCAACCGAAATGCGATCAAAGCGGAGTTTAACAAAGCCAAAGCCGAACAGCTAAAGGCAATGTATAATTACCAAAAGACCATTTTAAACGGTTATGTCGAAGTGTCAAACGAATTATCGAATATCAAAAATCTGGAGCAATTCTATGATTTAAAAAACAAAGAAGTGCAGTCGCTAACCACAGCCATCGATGTTTCTAATGATTTATTCAAATCATCCCGAGTAGATTATTTTGAAGTGTTGATGACGCAACGCGATGCATTAGAATCAAAATTAGAATTGGTAGAAGCGAAGAAGGAACAATTCAATGCGGTGACTAATGTTTACAGGGCATTAGGAGGCGGCTGGAATTAAATGAAGAGGTTTTGTTTGTGTTTTGAAAGAGGTCTTCGGACCTCTTTTTTATACACTCTTAATCACATACGTCACAATTCCCCAAACAATAAACTGATTATCTTCTGTGATTTTAATAGGTTGGTAGGTGTCGTTTTCAGGCACTAAATACAAGCCATCGTCTTTTATACTGATGCGCTTTACTGTAAATTCGCTATCAATGCAGCATACAGCAATTTTATTGTCTGTAGGTTCCAAGCTTCGGTCAATAACCATAATATCACCATTGTCAATACCGGCACCCGTCATTGAATTACCGCTGGCTTTCGCATAGAAAGTAGCTTCAAGATTTTTTACCAGAACCTTATCGAGACTTATTTTATCATTTTCAAAATCCGCTGCAGGCGAAGGAAAGCCAGCCTTGATTCCACCTGAATGATAAGGAAGTTCTTTTCCGTTTTCTGAATCGAGAATGAAGAAAGTAAGATTCTTTTTTAGCATTGTATTTCTAGTATTTCTTTAAAGTCGGTGCTGCGTTTTTTAGATAAAAAGTTTTGGTTCATTTTCCATGTGTGCTGCAAATCCTGATTCCCCAGTCGTATTTTACGTTCCCCAGTTTTTGCATGGAACTTATCAATTACCTGCATCAGTTTTAGATGCTTTGGATTTTCATCCTCAAACAAATGGAACTGTTTTTGGTTTTCGGGAATAATTGCCGTGACGATAACACCTGCTTTGGAATATCGTTCGCCTTTTTCATAAAGTTTTTTCAAAAGCGAAACTGCCGTATTACTTATAGTCAGAGTCGAATTGCTGGCAAAAGGAAGTGTTTGCATTTGGGTAAAATAAATTCGGCTTCTATCTGTTTTATAATCCTGATGTTTATCCTTTATTAAAAGTACAATAATTCCATGGCAGCAGGATTTTTGCTTTCGCAGCTTTTCGGCGCAGACCGTTGCAAAAGTGGAAACGCGCTCTTTAATCTCATTAAAATCAGTAAGCTTGCTTTTGAACATTCTGGTAATTGCAATGCTCTTTTTGTCTTCAGATTCCTCTTTAATCAGTAGCATTGGTTTCCCTTCTAATTCCATCTTCAGGCGAAGACCTGTAACACCCATTACCATCTTGATAAAAGCTTCGTGCTGTGGCAGTGTGAAATCATAAGCCGTATTGATATTCCTAGTTTTCATTTTCTTTTTTAAACGGAAACCAATGCCCCAAACATCTTCAATTTTAGTCCATTTCAAAGCTTTAATTCGCTTCTCTTCAGAATCGATAACATAGACACCTTTGGTTATTTCTGGAAATTTTCGAGCAATTTTATTGGCGACTTTAGATAGTGCTTTGGTCTCGGCAAGACCAACGCAGACTGGGATACTAAGCCATTTCATGATACGGGTTTTCATTCGGATTCCGTAATCATAAAAATCATCATTCGGAATATCAACTCCGTCAAAATTCATAAATGCTTCGTCTATACTGTACTGTTCTACATGTGGTGTAAAGCCTTCGAGGATTTTCATTACACGATGACTTAAATCGCCATACAGAGGATAATTGGACGAAAACACATGAATGTTTTTTTCTTTTAATTCTTCTCGAACCTTAAACTCAGGTGCACCCATCAGAATGCCTAAAGCTTTGGCTTCATCACTGCGAGAAATGATGCAACCATCGTTATTGGATAAAATAACAATAGGTTTTCCGTTTAGCTGTGGCTGGAAAACACGTTCGCAGGAAGCATAAAAGTTATTGCAATCGACTAAAGCATACATGATGTAAATTTACGCAATAGCCAACTATTTTTTGCAGCTGTTGATAACTAAAAAAATCCATCAAAATGACTTTTGATGGATTTTTTGTATTTTGAAAGTGCTACTTTTAGTTTAGCAAATTGGTCACGAATGATGGATAAATCCCCATGATTATGTTTAACAAAATGGCAACACCTGCTACAGCATAATATACAAAAGGCACAGCCTTTTTCTCTTCGGAAGCTTCCTGGGTATACATAGCCAAAATTAGTTTGAAGTAGTAACCCACACTAATGATAGAGTTGATAACTGCCGCAATAACAACCACTATATAACCTGCCTTTATGGTTTGGGTAAATAGTATAAATTTAGCAAAGAACCCAGAGAAAATCGGAATTCCAGCCATTGATAAAAGTGATGCAGTTAAAATAGCAGCCAACAGCGGATTCGTTTTTCCTAAGCCATTAAAGTTGATAATATCTTCGTTGTCTTTGTCTTTGGTAACATAAATAATTATAGCAAACGAAGCAATACCTGCCAAAGCATAAGCTGCAGTATAATATAATAATGTTGTAGCTGCGGTTGACATACTCAATAATGCCATAAGCATAAATCCTGCGTGAGATACTCCCGAAAAGGCAAGCATTCTTTTGACATTCCTTTGGCGCAAAGCCATAATATTTCCAACGGTCATAGAAAGTATAGAAACTACCACAACAACGATTTGGAATTTATAGTCAATGTCAGCGTTTAGAACATCCAGTAGTTTGAATAATGTAGCCATAGCAACAACTTTAGCCAACGTACTCATCGTTGCGGTTGTCATTGAAGGCGATCCTTCATAAACATCGGGTGCCCAAAAATGAAATGGTGCTGCAGCAATTTTGAAAAGCATACCAATAAGCAACAATATTATCCCTATGGTATACCAAATTGGTAATTCGGCTGAACGTGACATTGATTTAATGTAAGTTGTATCGAAACTAATCATCGCACCATAAATCAAACAAATTCCAAATAATAAAATTCCGGAAGCAAAGGAACCAATTAGGAAATATTTCATTCCGGCTTCGTTACTTTTTACATCCAGTCGTTTGCTTGCTGCTAAAATATATAATGAGATAGACAACACTTCAATTCCAAGGAAGAACATAGCTAAGTTTCCGAAAGAAACCATAGCTACAGCCCCGGCCAAAAGAAAAATTTTGATAGCAATAAAATCTGAAATCCTGGTTGGATGGTCTTTATAAAAATCGCCGCTTAAAGCTACTAAGAAGATTGTCAAAACGATAAATAAGCTGGTAAACGCCACCGAGAACTTATCTACTACAATCATATTGTTCAAATTCTCCATATGATTGAAGTAAGCCGTTGGCGCATTGTATTCAGAAACGTTAAGTCCAAGAATAGCTAACAGTCCAAGAATTGCTACAGGAACTAATAGCTTTCTTAAATTAAAGATTTCAGCAATAAGGCAAAAAGTACCTAAACCTGATATGGCAATTAATGTATTCATTTCTGGACTTTTATCTGTTTATGGTTTCTAGAATTTGATTTAAACTTGGCGTCACCAAATCCACTATAGGTTTTGGATACAATCCGAAGAATAATAAAAAGCCGATGATAACGACTAATGTTATCGCTTCATTGGTGGTAACATCGGCAAAAACTTTGGTATTGGTTTCGCCTAACATCGTATTTTGGAACATCTTCAGCATATAGTAACCACCCAAAATAATGGTAGTTCCGCCCAAAATAACAAACCAAATATTGATTTGACTTAAACTGTATAAAACGGTAAACTCTCCAACAAAGTTGAAAGTTCCGGGCAAAGCAACAGAGGCCAAAACCAAAATAATAAACATCGAAGAGAATCTTGGCGTTTGTGTTCTGATACCGCCCATATCGGCAATTTTATGGGTTTCATATCTTCTAAAGATAATTTCGGCCGCGAGGAATAATCCAACAATAACAAAACCATGAGCAATCATTTGCGAAACGGCTCCGCTTAATCCGTCAAGAGTTAAAGTATAGCAACCGGCGGCTATTAAACCAACGTGTGCCAATGACGAATAAGCCAATAATTTTTTCAAATCTTTTTGGCGTAGTGCTACGATTGAACCATAGATTACTCCGGCAATACTCATTCCTATCAGAACTGGCATATAGGTTTTGGCCGCCAAAGGTGCAATTGGTAATTGCCAACGAATGATGCTGTATAATCCCATTTTTAGCATGATACCTGATAAGAGCATTGTTCCAACAGTTGGTGCTTTTTGGTACACTTTTGCCTGCCAAGTGTGGAACGGAATAATCGGAATTTTGATGGCATAGGCCAAGAAGAAAGCAAAGAAAATATAAAACTGCTCCGTAGCCGATAAATCTAATTTGTATAAATCTTCTAAAAGGAAACTATTTGCTTTTGAATACAAATACGCAAAACCAACCAACATAAATAAGGAACCGGCAAGCGTATAAATAAAGAATTTCACTACGGCGCGTTTACGTTCTTCGGCATCGCCATTACCCCAGATTAATGCAATGAAGTAAATAGGAATCA
>JAYTGH010000447.1:0-4441 GCA_043733645.1 Flavobacterium sp.
CTTGTCTTCCTGCTTCTTCGATATACGGAATGTGCTTTTGTAGCATCGCTTCCATGATTTCGGGAATGGTTCCTTCGCCTTCGGTTTTGGCTAAACTCAGTTGAATCAAGCCAGATTTTACTATTCTTGCCATAATCTTATTTTAAATAACCTTTAAAAAAATTAAACACATAGAGACATAGAAAATATTCTGAAAGAGGCTATGAAAAGCAAAGCTTCTTTGCCCATAGATTTGAATCTATGTTTCTATGTGGTTGAATTTTATATGTTCCCTTTTACCTTATTTCGTTTCACAAATTGGCCGTAACCTTTTTGCACTTTGCATTCGTTATTATCGATTGCGACTTGCCCTCTAAGTAAAACGGTTTTTACTTTGCCCGTCAATTCCCAGCCTTCGTAAGCACTGTAATCCACATTCATGTGGTGTGTTTTGGCAGAAAGTGTGTGTTTTTCATTCGCATCAAACAATACAATATCGGCATCGCTGCCTACTGCAATTGTTCCTTTTTTAGGAAATATTCCGAAGATTTTGGCAGCATTCGTACTAGCTACTTCTACATATTTATTCAATGTGATTCTTCCTTTGTTTACGCCTTCGCTGAAAAGTAATTCCATACGGTTTTCGATTGCTGGATGGCCATTTGGGATTTTAGAAAAATCATCTTTTCCCATCAATTTTTGTTCCCACATAAAAGGACAATGGTCGGTTGCTACAACTTGTACCAAACCTTGATTCAATCCAGCCCAGAGTGTTTCCTGATCTTTCTTCTCACGAAGTGGCGGCGACATTACCCATTTTGCACCTTCAAAGTTTTGCTCGTACAAACTTGCATCCAAAATCAAATATTGGATACAGGTTTCAACGAATAGATTTTGATTTCGTCTGGTTGCGTTACGCACTGCGTTTAATGCTCCTTCGCAAGTTAGATGCACAATATAGCCTGGACAACCTGTGTAATTTATCATATCTACAAAACGCTCGCTGGCTTCGGCTTCGGTAACTTCTGGTTGTGATAAATAATGATATATTGGAGATAATTTCCCTTCTTCTTTATGTTTAGCAATCAGATAATCAATCATGTCGCCATTGGTAGCGTGAACATTTATTAGTCCGCCGTGTTTTTTTACTTCTTCCATCAGGCCAATCATCTGACGGTCGTCAATCATTAGTGCGCCTTTATACGCCATAAAAGTTTTGAAAGATGTGATACCTTCCTGCTCAATAAAATGTTGAATTTCTTTTTTGGTTTCATTATTGAAATCGGTCACTGCCATGTGGAAACTATAATCGCCTACCGCATTGTTGTCGCTTCTGCCTCTCCATTCCTGTAGCGCCGATTGCAGACTTTTGCCTTGCGTTTGCAGGATAAAATCAATCACGGTTGTTGTACCGCCATACAAAGCAGCTCGAGTTCCCGTTTCATAATTATCGCTGGAATAAGTTCCCATGAATGGCATGTCTAAATGCACGTGCGGGTCAATTCCGCCTGGCATTACTAATTTTTCTGAAGCATCAATAATCGTTTCAGCCTGAACATTTAAGTTTTTACCAATAGCCGAAATTGTTTCGCCTTCAATAAAAATATCCGCAACATAATCATCAGTAGCAGTTATAATTCTTCCATTTTTAATTAAAATACTCATTGTCTTTTGAGTTATAAATTATGAGTTATAAGTTATTGTTTGAGCTTTTTCATTAATGTCCAGTATACAAGGCCACTTAAGGCAAAGCCAATGAACCAAGCATAGTGGTATAATCCTAAAATCCAAGCCGGAAACATATCCGTTGGTAATACTTTTATAGTTGTAAAAAATCCTGGGACGTTTGGTGCAATTCCTATTAATAAAGCGATGATGGCGCTGTAATTAAATCCTTTAGAAAAAGCATACATTCCTTTAGTATTGTATAAATCGTCTACAACCAATGTTTGTTTTCTGATAAAATAATAATCAACAATCATAATTCCACCAACTGGTCCGAGTAAGCTTGAATAGCCTACTAACCAAGTGAAAATATAACCTGTTGGGTCAGCGATTAACTTCCATGGAAAGATTAAAATTCCTATTATTCCTGTGATATAACCACCTTTTCTGAAGTCAATTTTTGATGGAGATAAATTAGCAAAATCATTTGCCGGACTTACAATATTCGCTGCAATATTGGTTGCCAATGTTGAAATCGCAACTGCAATCATAGCGATGCTTACCAATAGTTTACTATCAAATTTACTCGCTAAAACTACCGGATCCCAAATCATCGTCCCGAAAACAATTGTGGTTGCCGAAGTTACTACAACTCCAACAAAAGCAAACAAAGTCATCGATGTTGGCAAACCGTAAATCTGTCCTTTTATTTGTGCTTTTTGAGATGTGGCATATCTTGTAAAATCAGGAATATTTAACGACAATGTTGCCCAAAAACCCACCATTCCAGTCAGTGCAGGAAAGAAAAAATGAAAGAAATCAGTAGTATTTGTAAATTTAGATGGTGTATCTAATATTGGTCCCAAACCGTGAGCTGCGCTTAATGCCCAAAATAATAATGCCAAAGCGGCAACAGGTAAAAAGATAGCTTTAAAAACCAATAACTTTCGGATGCTTTCCACACCTAAATACACCACATACATATTCAGTAACCAAAACAGAATGAAACAAATTGCAGGTCCGGTTTGCAATCCGAAAGAATCCGGGAAAACTTGTGGTAATGTGTCCAATGATGGAATCCATAAACGCGCCATTTGATAAATTGCAAAACCGCCAATCCAGGTTTGAATTCCAAACCAACCACAAGCTACAATCGCTCTCAGCATAGCTGGAATATTGGCACCAACTGTTCCAAAACTTGCCCTTGCAAAAAGCGGAAATGGGATTCCGTATTTGGCTCCAGCGTGACCGTTTAAAATCATTGGAATTAAAACTACAGTGTTTCCTAAAAATATCGTTAGTATTGCCTGCCACCAATTCATTCCGCCTTGTATCAAAGAACTTGAAAGCATGTACGTTGGAATACAAAGGCTCATGCTTATCCAAAGTGCGGCATAATTCCACGTCGTCCAAGTTCGTTTTTCAGCCGAAATTGGAGCCAAGTCTTCACTATACAAAGCCGAATTTGTATTCATTGGTTTAGGTTGGTTGGATTTTTAAACTAAAGCTTCGTCAGCAATTTTTAAGGCTTCGCTGATGATTGCTAAACCTTCGTCTATTTGGTCTTTGGTTACACACAATGGTGGCGCGATAAAAATATAGCCCCATCTAACAAAAGTATACAAGCCGAGTTGTCTTAACTTGGCTGCAATTTGATTTGACACTTTCATATCATCTGCAGTAGCGTTATAGGGTGCCATCAACTCGCCAGTAGCTTTGTTTTTTAAGACGTCTAAACAGCCCAAAAGCCCAGTATTTCTGAATGCTCCCATACTTGGATGCTGACTTCTCATTTCCTCAATTCTTGATTCTAAATAAGTAGACATCGCTCTTGTGTTTTCAATCAGTTTATCACTTTCGTAGATGTTGATTACTGCTAAAGCCGCAGCCAATGAAACAGGATGACCGTTATAAGTCAATCCAATCATCATTGGTGTGTTTTCAAATTTTTCGGCGATTTTATCGGTTACCATCAAGCACCCTAATGGCAGATAAGATGATGTCAATCCTTTCGCCATGCAAACCATATCGGGAACGATGTCGTGATTTTCAAATCCGAACCATTTTCCGGTGCGACCGAAACCGCTCATAACCTCATCGGCAACGAATAAGATTCCGTATTTTTCACAAAGTGCTTTTACTCCTTTCAGATATCCTTTTGGATAATGCAAGCAACCTGAAGAACCGCTTTCGCCTTCAAAAATAAAAGCTGCGATGTTGGTTTTCCCTTCGAGATGAATCACTCTTTCTACGTATTCTAAACTTAAATTCAACTTCGTAGTTTCGTCTAAATCTTTCATTCCGAAGAAATAATAGGGATCATCAATATGAACAGCATTTGGCATTTGTTGCGAATCGTTAGCCAATTTTCTTGGATCGCCTCCAACTGACATTCCGCCAATAGAACCTCCATGAAATCCTCGATATCTTCCGATGATTTTGTGTCTGCCTGTATATAATCTTGACAATTTGATAGCATTGTCGATAGACGAAGTGCCGCACAAAGTATAGAAAGCTTTGTTTAAATCGCCCGGACAGATTTCAGCTAGCTTTTTGGATAATTTAGCTCTAACTTCTGTCGTGCAGGATGGTGTCACAAAACTTACTTTTTGCATTTGTTCGACCACAGCATCAGTCACACGTTGGTCGCCATGACCAATATTTACCGACATCAAACCAGAAGAAAAATCGATTATTCTGTTGCCGTCGTAATCGTATAAATAAACTCCTTCCGCTCTTTCAATTGCAATTGGATTCACAGCCGCTTGTGCCGACCATGAAAATAAACTGTATTTTT